>CANGNZ010000100.1 GCA_947455435.1 Microbacteriaceae bacterium | reverse complement strand
GATTGAGAATGGTGAAACCCCTTATTCGAACGCCGACCAGGTGAGCATCGCCTACTACCAGGCAGCGAACTGGAACATTTCGACCTCTTGGGCCGACGAGAACACCTGGACGATTTGCCCAGGCTTCAATAGCGGCGCACCGTTCATCACCTCGTTCTACAGCACCGACCCTTGCGCTCCAGATCTAACCAACGCAACCGCTCCGGTGATCACCGGTACTGGTGTTGTTGGCAAGGTTCTAGCAATGACTAAGGGCAACTGGGACACCGGTGTTGCATTCACCTACCAGTGGAAGCTCGACGGAACCAGCATCTCTGGTGCTACCGCCGCTACCTACACTCCTGTTACTGGCGACATTGGCAAGACGGTCACGGTTGAACTAACCGGTACCAAGCCGGGATTCAAGACGGCTGTGAAGCTTTCGAGCAACAACATTGTGGTCACCGCTGCTCCGGTGATTGTTGTTCCTACCAACACCGAGGTTGCGGTCGGCGAGTTTGCCGGTAACTCTTGGTGGGTCCCGCTAGGTTTCGTTGCCAAGGTAAAGGCTGCGGTGAAGGCTCACAGCAAGGCAACCTCGTTGACCTGCACCGGAATCGTCGCTCCTGGCGGAACCAAAGCTTGGCAAAAGACGCTAGGCCTCAAGCGCGCGACACTTACCTGCGCTATCGCGAAGTCGTTCAACAGCAAGTTGAAGACCAAGCTGGCCTGGAAGGTTTCTGCTTCAAGTGACTCCGTAAAGCGCGGAGCAGCCCTGAAATTCAATAAGTAAAAAGTTCGCCAAAGGTAACGTCCCTCAACAATTGTTGAGGGACGTTACCTCTTTAAAGAGAACCGAATTTGCTTTGGCTTAGTCGCATCTGCCCGTAAAGTCGAAGCAATGCCTATTTATAGAGGAACAAAAATGAACTTCAAAATCAAGACGCTTCTAGCCGCGGTTGCCACGCTTGGCCTAATGTCTGCGGGCATAACTTTGCCGGCTCACGCCACTGGCACTCCTTCGATCACATTGGTGAACAGCAACGACAGTCTCTTGGGTTCGACCATCTCGGGTTACGACCCTGCTACGACGATTCGTCTTGCCATCATCGCCAACATGGGCACAGTTGACTGGAGCGACAACGGCACAGGAGCATCTTTGGTGAGCAACCATGGTTCAAACGCCCCAGCAATCTTGCTTGAGGGCACCCAGGATCAGCTCAACGCTGCAATCGGCGACGTCTCGATCATCAAGCCTTGTTCTGGCGATTACAAGCTTTACGCCGAAGTAACCGACAGCCAATTCGTGCAGGACCCGGTTACTGGTCACCTATATAAGTGGCTCTCAACCGGCGACACTTTTGACGGAGACAAGGCCCAGGCTGAAGCTACGCCTCTCGTTCAGGGAGCAACTAACACTTTCGGTTACATGGCAACCATCACAAACTCTCTTGAAAACGTAATCGTTTCGAACCTCGCGTCAGACAACGGCTACATTGGCGCGAGCGACGCTGCTGTTGAGGGTGACTGGAAGTGGGTGAGCGGGCCTGAATCGGGCACACTCTTTTATCGTGGGGCAGCCAATCTAGGTGGCCAGGCTATCAACTCTGCCTACACGAACTGGGGCGACAACGAGCCAAATAACTGGGGTGGTCAAGAAAACTACGGTCAGATTAACGGCGAAGGTTTCTGGAACGACATCAACGAGGCCACAGGCTACACAATCGAGTGGGGCGGTATGCCAGGCGACGACCTCAGCAGCGCAGTTTTCGCCTCCGACAGCATCGACATTGCCGCCGCTGGCCCATTCGCCGGTAGCGGCACGCAGTCCGACCCGTATCAGGTGCCAGATGCAGCCGCACTTCGAGCCGTAGCCGACTGCGGCTACCACACGGTTTATTTCAAGCAGACTGCCAACATCAGCCTCCCGAACGACTGGGCTGGCGACCAAAACTTTGAAGGCCACTACGACGGCAACTCGAAGACCATAGCCTTCGCCGATGACACAGTGGTGCACGACCAGTTCGGCATTTGGAGTACCGCGGGTCAGAACAACACCGCATTCATTCACGACCTCAGCGTGGCCGGAAACCTTGACGCAATAGGTCATTCAACCATCGGTCTGGTCATTGGCAGAAGCTCAAATGTGCGAATTGATCACGTGAACGTGAGTGGAACCATGCACGTGGGTGGCGGCATGGCAACTATTGGTGGTGTTGTGGGGGCTATCTATGGCGGAACACTCGATCACATCAACTCGACAGTCAACTTCAACGTTGACGGCAGCGTTTATGCGCTCGGCGGCATTGCCGGAACCATGGACGACACAATTGACCACTCAACCTGGGACGGCGCCATTGTCGGTTCCCCCGGCGCTGAACTTCACCTCGTTGCTGGCCTTGCTGGCGAGGGTGACTGCGGTTCGATCTATCACTCTTCGGCAAGCGGAACCATTACGGGAGATTCTGGCTACGCAATCGGTGGCCTTGGCGGAAACATTTGTGGTGAAATCTCAGATTCTCACGCTTCGGTCGACGTGAATGTTCCTGGCGCGTACCAAGTCGGTG
Organism: Microbacteriaceae bacterium; assembly: GCA_947455435.1. Taxonomy (GTDB): domain Bacteria; phylum Actinomycetota; class Actinomycetes; order Actinomycetales; family Microbacteriaceae; genus Rhodoluna. The sequence goes on along the minus strand of CANGNZ010000100.1, from coordinate 466 downwards.
GCCTACTGGGCGTTGGCACGTGTGTTGGCGCTTTCCGCGACTGGGCGACCGGTGATATTACTGGCGACACTTTGGTTGGAGGCCTCATCGGCGCTAACTGCGGTGACACACAAGATAATTTCGCTCGAGGAAACGTCACGGCTAACGACAACGTCGGTTCGCTTGTAGGTGCCGCCTACGACGGAAACATCGAACGTAACTACGCGACTGGTTCGGTTACGACAACCGGCTCAACGACCCGAGGCTGGGCTGGCACCCTAGGAGGTGGCCTAAACAAGATTCACTGGGTTCCTTCACAGTCCACCATCCCGGTTCCCTCGAGCCTTTTGGCTGGCGAGGTTCCTTATACCGATGCTGATGCGAAATCTTTCGACTACTTCAACAACGATGGTTGGGCAATCGCGACTCAGTGGAACAGCGAAAGCACCTGGGCTATTTGCCAGGGGGTAAACGACGGATACCCGAT
>CANGNZ010000099.1 GCA_947455435.1 Microbacteriaceae bacterium | reverse complement strand
TGCGCAGGAGCGCATGCCTGCTAGCCCGCTAAGGCACCCATAGTCATGCACGACTACGACGTAGTGATAATCGGCTCCGGTTTCGGAGGATCTGTTGCTGCGTTGCGTTTGACCGAAAAGGGTTACAAGGTTTGCGTTCTAGAAGCGGGAGCAAGGTTTGCCGACAACGAGTTCGCAAAAAACTCGTGGGAGCTCAAAAAGTTTTTGTTTTTCCCGAAACTCGGGCTTAAAGGCATTCAGCGCATTGACCTGCTCCGAAACGTAATGGTGATGTCGGGTGCCGGCGTCGGTGGCGGCTCGCTGGTTTATGCGAACACGCTTTACCGACCACCGGCAAGCTTCTACAACACCGGCTCGTGGGCGGGAATAGCCGACTGGCAGCGACTTCTCGAACCATATTTCACGCAAGCCGAGAAGATGCTCGGAGTTGTGACCAATCCGTTTTTTAGCCCGAGCGACGACGCTCTGAAGCGCCTTGCCGAACGAAACGGAAAAGGCGACACCTTCAGGCTCACTCCGGTAGGCGTGCACTTTGGTGAGGCAGGTAAGACTGTCAAGGACCCATTCTTCGGCGGCAAGGGCCCAGATCGCACCGGCTGCATCAATTGTGGTGAGTGCATGACGGGCTGCCTCCACGGAGCCAAGAACACGCTGGTCAAGAATTACCTCTACCTTGCCGAAAACGCCGGCGCTGAGGTTCGTGAACTCACCACCGTCACCGACATTGTCGACGGCAAAGAAGGCTTCACTATCAAGACCCGAGGCACTTCTGGTGGCAAACGCGGCACAATCAGCGCGAAGCAAGTCGTTGTTGCCGCGGGCGCTCTCGGCACCGCAAAGCTGTTGCAGCGCGTCAAGGCAAATGGAAACCTCAAAGGTTTGAGCCCGATGCTCGGCCAGTTGAGTCGCACCAACTCCGAGAGCCTGCTCGGCGTGGTCTCTCGTGACGCCGACGTGGATTACTCGCAAGGCTCTGCGATTACGTCCTCGTATTTTCCCGATGAAAACACTCACATCGAATCGGTGCGCTACGGCAAGGGCTCAAACTTCATGGCGCTCATGGAGAGCATCATGTCTTCGAGTAAAAAGGGCCACGCGCCAAACTTCGGTTTACTGCTGTGGAACACGCTGAAAAACCTTCACCGCATCCCAAAGTTTTATAACCTTCGTCACTGGTCTGAGCGAACCTTGATCTTGCTCGTCATGCAGAGCGCAGACAATTCGTTGAGCACGTTCCTTAAGCGCGGAATCTTTGGAAAAAAGCTTTCGAGCCGCCAAGGCACCGGCAAGCCAAACCCTGCTTGGGTCAAGGTCGGTCACGAAGCGGCCCGCGATCTAGCGAAGGACATGAACGGCACACCGGGTGCGGTAATCACCGAACCTTTCGGCATTCCGATGACAGCCCACTTTTTGGGTGGTTGTGTGATCGCAGAAACACCAGAAAACGGCGTAGTGGACCCGTATTTGCGTGCCTTTGGCGTGCCGGGGCTCCACATTTTTGACGGCTCAACTCTTTCGGCAAACCCCGGGGTGAACCCGTCGCTCAGCATCACCGCTCAAGCCGAATGGGCCTGCGCTCACTGGCCAAACAAGGGTGAGGGCGATGCTCGTCCCGGGCTAGGCTTCAGATTTGCGACCATTAAGGCAACTCCTCCACGAATCCCGTTGGTGCCGGTTGTTGCCCCAGCCGCGCTCAGAATCCCGATCAGCCCTCTCTAAAGCGCTGTTCGATTCGCTGGCCAACTAGGCTGGCGCCAATGATTAGCAGCGCGCCGATTATGCCGATTGGGCCGAGCAGTTCGCCGCCAAAAATTGATGCAATCACCACAGCCCACACGGGTTCGGTGCTCAGCAACAGCGACGCCCTCGACGCCGATGTTTGGCGAATCGCCCAAAGCTGGGTGGCAAAAGCGAAGATCGTGCAAAACACGATCAAGAACAGCGTCGCGCTCCACTGGGCTAGTGCAAAGGTGTGAATCGCCGACAACGTCCCGGGCGCGTCCAGGGCGAAGTAGATCAGGCCACAAACCAGCATCTGCAGAGAGATCGCGTTGAAAGAAGAGACTTTGCGGCCCTTAGTGAACCGGCCCTGGGCTGTCACGTGAAAAGTTCTAATCAGAGCCGCGGCAAGCATCAGCAAGTCTCCGGCGTTCGGCGCCTTGAACCCGTTGCCTGAGACCAAAAGCAGAACGCCGATCAGTGACACCGTTACGGCAATAAAGTAGCCGCGCGGCAGCCAACGCTTGCTCCAGGCGCTTTCGAGTATCGGCGTGAAGATGATGGTCAGGCTGATTAGTAACCCAGCGTTAGTCGCCGATGTTGCCTTGAGTCCGTATGTCTCCACGAGCATGATTGCTGCCTGTGTCACGCCAAACAAGGTGCCAAGCACCACGTCTGCCCGACTAAAAGGTTCGCGTCTAAACAACCAGACGGCAAACATGATTAAGCCAGCTAGCGTGAAACGAATGGCAAGCATTGCGGGCACCGACGCAAACGGCGTGATCGACTTGGCAACGAGGTAACTCGCGCCCCAAACGATCGCGACACCGAGAAGTGCTAAGTCAACGCGGTATTTTGCGATCAACTTCTAAACAACTTCTTGAACCGACCTTGAGCCACAGCAGCACCGAAGATGATTACCGCGCCACCAACGGGCTCGTACCAGTGAATGGCTTCGCCAAGAACCAGGACTCCTAGCAAAACGGCCACGATTGGAGTCACAAGTGTGATTGTCGAGGCAACCGGTGAGCCGGCCGCTTTTAGCACGTTGTAATAGGCAACGTACGCGACACCGCTGCCAAGGGCTCCAAGGGCGAGCATCGCCAGGACGACCCAAATATCAATGGCGCCTACAACCTTTGCCGGTGCCAAAAATAGGTAAAAAGGTAAGACGATGATGGCACCGCCGGCCACCTGCCCAAAAGCGCCAACCTCGGTTGGTAGCTTCTTAGGCTCAATGAAACGGCGAATGAACGGGCCGCCGAAACCGTAGCAAACGGTTGCCGCAAATAATGCCATGACCGGCC
>CANGNZ010000098.1 GCA_947455435.1 Microbacteriaceae bacterium | reverse complement strand
TAGCCGTGACCAAGTTTGTTGCGGCTGCGATTAGCGGTTCTGCTTCGATGCTTGCCGAAGGTATTCACTCGTTTGCCGACTCAGGCAACCAGGTTCTTCTGCTTATAGGCGGCAAGCGTTCACGCCGCGAGGCGACCAAGAGCCACCCATTCGGTTATGGCCGTTCGCGTTACATCTACGCGTTCATGGTTTCGATTGTGTTGTTCTCGGTCGGTGGCATGTTTTCGATCAACGAAGGCATTTCGAAACTGCACGAGACCCACGAACTAGAAAACGCTTGGTTGCCATTGGTGGTGCTTGGCGTGAGCATTGGCCTCGAATCATTTAGCCTCTTCACCGCTTTGAAGGCAGCAAAAGAGGAGCGCGGTTCGACCAGCTTGGCAAAGTACATTCGCCACGCAAAGAGCCCTGAGCTTCCGGTGGTTTTGCTAGAAGACATCGCAGCACTTACCGGGTTGGTTTTGGCCTTCCTGGGCGTTGGCTTGACTGTGATCACTCACAACGCAATCTGGGACGCCATTGGAACTCTAGCCATCGGCGTTCTGCTGATCGGTGTTGCGGTCGTCCTAGGTATTGAAACCAGCAGCCTTCTCGTTGGCGAAGGCGCCAGCGACAAAGACACCGACAAAATCGTTGCGGCTCTTGAGTCGACCCCCGGTGTTGATTCACTGATTCATATCAAGACGCTTTACCTAGGCCCAGACGAGTTGATGGTTGCGGCCAAGTTTGCTGTTGCCAAAAAGGCCACAGCTTCAGATATTGCCAAGGCGATTGATGATGCTGAGGTGTCGATTCGTGCTGCCGTGCCAGCGGCAAGGGTTATTTACTTAGAGCCAGACATTCTGCGCGAATCAAAAAACTGAGTCAGCACGGCGCCACAATCTTCTTCTAGGACACCTGGAATCACTTCGACCGGCGTGCCAAGGCGGCCGTCACGCAGCAAGTCGTAGAGCGAACCCGCTGCACCAACGCGGGTGTCCCACGCGCCAAAAACCACTCGGGGAATCCTTGCGGCAACAATTGCACCCGCACACATCACGCAGGGTTCAAGGGTGACCACAAGGGTTAGGCCGTCAAGTCGCCAGGTGCCTTTGAGTTTGCTTGCCTCGCGAATCGCAACGATTTCGGCGTGACCTGTTGGGTCGCCGTGAAGTTCTTTGTCGTTGCGTCCGGTGGCAACAATGTTGCCCTCGGAATCGATGAGCACTGCACCAACCGGAACGTCTTCGCCACACTTGGCGGCTTCGGCGAGCGCTGCATGCATGGCAAGTTGCCACTTCTCAGCCATTCAGCACCTCCAAAAGTTCGCGGTTCACGAAAAACTTTTCGCGGCCAGAAACAACGCTACCGAGCGCTCCTTGTTTTTCGAGCGACTCAAGCCAGTTTGCTGCGGTAGCGCGAGTTACGCCACAGCGCTCAACAACGTGACCGATCTGGCAGTAAGGCTTTTCGAAGAGTAGTTGCACGAGTTTGGGCCTGCTTTCGAAACGCTCACCAAAGGTCAGTTGCAGCATGGTGATTGCCTTGAGTTTTTTCGCTGAATCTTTTGCACCTGCTGCAACAACCTCGAGCATGAACACAACCCATTCGACCCAGTTGCCTTTAGTGGTTACTTCGTTGATTAGCCGATAGTAGTCGTTTCGGCGGGCTTCGATTTCGCGTGACATTTGCAAGACAGGCTGCTTGAGCAAACCCGAGTTCACGAGCAGTAAAACATTGAGCACACGACCGGTTCGACCATTGCCATCGCTAAACGGATGAATTGCCTCGAACTGGTAGTGCGCGAGAGCCATGATGATTAGTGGGTGAAGCTGATCACCCTTGTTGACGAATGATTCCCACTCGGCAAGCAGCCTTGGCAAAACATTCGGGCTTGGCGGCGTGTAGATGGTCTTTAAGTTTGACTGAATCACGGTTCCCTGAGTTTTGCGTGGCTGCATTTCGTGGCCCAGGATTTCGGAACAAATTGTAGAAGCAAGCGTTGCTGTGATGCCCCGACTCTCAGCAACCTCGGCGCCGAGAGTGATCGAGCGGCGCAGACGGAGCGCGAGGTTGGTGGCGACGTCTGGTTTAGTGCCAGAGACGTTGGCCCTAAAGATGGCGTCATTGGTGGTGACAATCTGTTCTATCTGCGAGCTTGCCTGGGCCTCGAGCACGGGAATCGCGTTTAAAAAAACCGAAGAGTTTTCGAGCAGGTCAGAAACCTCGTCGAGTCGGGCTAGCGCGTTCGATGCCTCGATTATTGCGGTGAAGATTTCAGGCACGGCAAAGTCAACGGTGGGTGGCAGGCTCGGCAGGTCATCGAATGGCTTGGTGCTCATGGGCTCATTCTAGTTAACCTGTATAGTTTTCGCCATTTTTTATATAGGTTGGCGAGACATGTATAGCGCCTTATAAAAGGTAGATTTAGCCTATGCGAGTCACAGTAGCCGACCACCCACTGATCACCCACAAGCTCACCGTTTTGCGCGACAAAAACACGCCATCGCCGGTGTTTCGCCAGCTGGTTGAAGAGTTGGTGACGTTGCTCGCGTATGAGGCCACCAGAGACGTCCGTGTGGAGCCTGTCGAAATCGAGACGCCGGTGACCAAGACCGTAGGCGTCAAACTCAGCCGACCGCGCCCGATCATCGTGCCGATTCTTCGTGCCGGACTGGGAATGCTTGAGGGAATCATCAAGTTGCTGCCAACCGCTCAGGTTGGCTTCTTGGGTATCAAGCGTGACGAAGAAACCTTGCAGCCATTCACCTACGCCAACCGCCTGCCAGAAGACCTAAACGGTCGACAGGTTTACATCATCGACCCGATGCTCGCCACTGGCGGCACCCTGATCGACTCAATCGACTACGTTTTTGAGCGCGGAGCAACCGAGGTGACCGCAATTTGCCTAATTGGCGCACCTGAGGGCGTTGAGGCCGTTCGCGACCACGTCGGTTCTCGCAATGTGAACCTCGTGCTCGGCGCGATGGATGAAAAACTCAACGAGGTTGGCTACATCGTGCCTGGTCTCGGTGACGCGGGCGACCGCCTTTATGGCCTCGCCGACTAATTGACTACCCAAAGAGTCTGACCGGTCATTTTTCACCCAAGCCCGAGTTATTTGGTTTGTTCTCTGCCAAAATCGCAATAACACCGGATAAAAAGGGGAAACCATGAGGATTCTTAAAGCTCTTGGCGCGGTAGCGGTT
>CANGNZ010000097.1 GCA_947455435.1 Microbacteriaceae bacterium | reverse complement strand
GGCGAGCGTAAGCCCAGTTGAACAAAGCCGTGCGCACCAAACCAACGTGCGGAGTACCGGTTGGCGATGGGCAGAAACGAACCACAACGTCTTTACCAGACGCGGTCGTGAAGGGTGCTGTGATGGCTGAAGTCATTATGTAATCGAGTTTAGTTGCGAACGCTCTGTGGCAATCGACAACGAGATTCGACGAACGACTACTTTCTTGTTTTCGATTTCTTTGGCTTGTTGATCACGGTGTGAACAACGGGATCACCCATTGCGACCACATAGGAAGTTACTGAAAAAGTAAGCGGTGCCAGTGGTTTGGCGTATCTGTACCGGCATTCCTGGACTGGCGCGTAGACGGTTCCATTGGTAAGTTGCCAAATGCGCGCGGCGACCCTCTTGTCCATGCAGTAATCCGCATCACCTGGCATAGATACGTACTTCGCCACTTCAGTCTTAGCCAATTCTTTTTTCAGAGCGGCCAAATCGAGGCTACTAAGGTATTGGAAAGTTACAACATCAAATTTGCCAGTCAGGTCATCTCGATGGAGATCAAAATAGGCTGGAAACCTTGACCTGTTCCCATTTGGAACCATAGTCCACCCATCGTCAGCGAGGTGGGGACGCATTTGATGGCTCATGAACGCCATCCACAAACGATCCATCGAGGTTCTCTTAGCTTGGCTGATTGCAGCGGGAACAGCTGGTGCGATGTCGATCTCATACGGCTGGTAACCATTCAAACGTAAGAAATAGGCTTGGTAGCAGGTGCTGAGCATCGAGTTAAAGGCCCTCTTAAATACACCTTGCGCATCGAGACCCGAAGCTTCGATTGAATGGGCGTCTAAGTCATAAGATCCGCAGTCGTCGGCGGGGTCGTATTGATATGGCGCATAAAGAGTATTTGTAGGGGTAGGCGTTGCCGATTGGTTCGGCAGTGTTGCGTTAGCTGTTGAGATACCCGATGCCGAAAATAAAGCACTAACGGTCAAGAGGGTTGCTAGAACGACCTTGTTATTCATGATTTCCCCAAATCGTTTGTGAAGTACTTAATCAAACAATAGCGAGGCTTAAAAAAAAGGCAAGCACTGTATAAAACTATTGACGGCGGCGCTTCTTGCGCCCGATCGGCGTGCCGACTCTTACGCCACCTGCCCCTGTGCTTATTGCGGCACGGTTTTTGCCACCGAACGATAGTCTCAGCCACTTTGGGCCGATAGTTGTGCGAACGCCGCTCTTAGTTATGTTGATGCTGAAAAGCCCCATGTCTCCCCCTAGGCAACGGTGTTCGTTAGTGTGCCAATGCCTTCGATTGAAATCTCGACCGTCTGACCGGCTTCGATTTCACCGATACCTGCTGGTGTGCCGGTGAGAATGATGTCGCCGGGCAGGAGCGTCATTGCCTGGGATACGTGAGCGACGATCTTTTCGACCTTGTGAATCATGAGGTCAACCGAAGCGTGCTGGCGGATTTCGCCGTCTACCCTGGTTTCGAGAAGCTGGCCGTCTGGGCGAAACTCGGTTTCGATGCACGGGCCGACTGGGCAGAAGGTGTCGAAGCTTTTAGAGCGCGTCCACTGCCCATCTTTTTCTTGAAGGTCGCGGGCGGTTACGTCGTTTGCGATGGTGAAGCCCATGATTACGTCGTAGACGTCTTTTTCTTTGACGTTCTTGGCGATGGAGCCGATGACGATGGCTAATTCGCCTTCGTGGTCAACGTGCTCAGAGATGCTTGGCAGCACGATTGTTTCTTTGTCGGCGATCAGCGAGGTACTTGGCTTAAGAAAAATCAGTGGCTCGGTTGGGAGGTCGCCGCCCATTTCGGCTGCGTGGTCGGCATAGTTTTTGCCGATGCAGACGATCTTGGTTGTTGGCAGGGTTGGCGGGAGCACGTGAACGTCTTTGAGCGGGATTCGCTCACCGGTGGTCTCGTAGTCACAAAACTCTGGGTGACCTTTGAACAGGGCGATTTCTGGGCCGTCGAGGACGCCCCAGCGAGGCTCACCCTTGATAGCAAACTTGACGACGCGCATTAGCTGAGCTTCACCATCCAGTTGTGACGGTCTTCGACCGTGCCGTACTGAATGCCGGTGAGTTCTTCGCGAAGGCTCACAGTCAGGGCGCCTGGCTCAGGATTCTCTTTGCCAAGGGTTTCGTTTTTGCTCAAGAACTGACCGACCGGGGTGATAACCGCGGCTGTTCCGCAGGCAAAAACTTCGACGATGTCGCCAGAGTTCATGCCCTCGCGAACCTCATCGAGGGTGATCTTGCGTTCATCGATCTTCAAACCGCGGTCTTTGATTAGCTGAATGACCGATGATCGGGTGATGCCGTGAAGAATCGTGCCGTCGAGGGCTGGTGTTGCTACCGAGCCGTCTTTGTAAACAAAGAACAGGTTCATGCCACCGAGTTCTTCGATGTAGGTGGCGGTTTCGGCGTCGAGAAACATCACCTGCGAGCACCCCTGCTCGTAACCCTCGTTTTGAGCCTGGAGGCTGGCTGCATAGTTGCCGCCGGTCTTGGCTTCGCCGGTGCCGTGGCGGCCGGCGCGGGCTGAGTCGAGAGCGATCCAGATCTTGACCGGCTTGATGCCGCCGGTGAAGTATGGGCCGACTGGGCTTGCGATAACGCGGTATTCGGCACGGTGAGCTGATCGAACGCCAAGGAAGTTCTCGGCTGCGATTTCGAATGGGCGAATGTAGAGGGTCTTTTCATCTACTGGCTCTGGCACCCATGCGCCATCAACAGCAATTAGTTCTTTGAGCGAGTCGAGGAAGAGTTCGGTTGGCAGCTCAGGCAGGGCCATGCGTTTCGCGGACTTCTGCATGCGCTTTGCATTCTCCATTGGGCGGAACGTCCAGATCGAGCCATCTTGGTGGCGGTAGGCCTTGATGCCTTCGAAGATCTCTTGGCCGTAGTGAAGCACGGCTGAGCTTGGATCCATGAGAATCGGGCCGTAAGGGATCACCTGGGCCGAGTGCCAACCCTTGTCTTTCTCCCAGACGATGACGACCTGGTGGTCGGTGAGCTTCGCACCAAACACCGGCGCCTTGAGAATCTCTTCACGCTCGGCGGTTGGCGTTGGGTTTGGGTTTAGGTGACGCTCAAATGTCATGGTGTCCTCTTTATAGTCTCGAGAAGATGCTCTCGGCGACCTGGTCGGTTGTGCGCTTTTCGCTGCCACGGTTGGCCAGGTCGTCGGCCACTGCGCGCTCGATGCGGGCGGCGGCAACAGGGTTCTTTAGGTGCTCGAGTAGTAGCG
>CANGNZ010000096.1 GCA_947455435.1 Microbacteriaceae bacterium | reverse complement strand
TTGATCAAGTGTTATCTCTCGTAAAGTTCGGGCATTCCAAAAGCCTTAGTTTACAATCGTTATAAACCGAAATTAGGAGAGTTCATGTCGGTAACGCTAACCAACAGACCAACCATCGTTGACCGCTTCGTTCCTCGCAGCATCAGCGCCGACATTGCTCTAGTCGCCTTGGGCGCTATGCTGACCGCAGGCGCTGCCCAAATTAGCATTCCTATGTGGCCGGTTCCCATCACCGGCCAAACCTTTGCCGTGCTGCTCGTTGGTGCCGCACTTGGCGCAACCCGAGGCGCAATCTCGATGGCGTTTTACGTGCTTCTCGGCGCGGTCGGTCTACCTGTTTTTGCAGCTGGCAAGTCGGGTTTCGTCTTCGGCCCAACTCTCGGTTACCTATTTGGCTTCATTGCGGCTGGTGCCGTTGTTGGCTTCTTTGCAGAGCGCGAAATCGGTCGCAAGTGGTTTTCGGTAGCCATTGGCTTTGTTGCTGGTAACGCGATCATCTATGCCTTCGGCCTACCATGGCTATCGATCTTCCTTGGCGCAAACAGCTGGCCAAATGACCTCAACGCCACCCTGGCAGCCGGGCTTTACCCGTTCCTCCTTGGCGACGCAATCAAGATTGCTATCGCGTCAACCCTGCTGCCTGGAGCATGGGCGCTGGCCAAGAAGCTCAAGGGTTAGTAGACAAAAAGTAGAAAAAGCCTCCCAAATTGGGAGGCTTTTTCTTTTGGTTTTTAGATCGAGAAGCCGATTGCGCGCATTTGCTCGCGACCGTCTTCGGTGATCTTCTCTGGCCCCCAAGGCGGCATCCAAACCCAGTTGATTCGGTAAGCCTCAACGTGCCCATCTAGGGCCTCACCGGTCTGCTCCTCGAGAATGTCGGTGAGCGGGCAACCGGCCGAGGTCAGTGTCATGTTGATTAGTAGTGAGCCGTCGTCTTCTGACTCTTCGAGGCCGTAGATCAGACCGAGGTCGACGATGTTTACGCCGATTTCAGGGTCAATTACGTCCTTGAGAGCCTCGATGACCTCGTCGTATTTAGCTGGGCTTAATTCCTTAGGCATTTACATACCTGTCGTAACCCTCGGCCTCTAGGCGATCGGCTAGCTCTGGGCCACCTTCTTCGGCGATCTTGCCGGCGACGAATACGTGAACGAAGTCTGGCTTGATGTAGTTCAGGATTCGGGTGTAGTGAGTGATCAATAGAACACCCATTCCGGTGGCGGCCTTTACGCGGTTTACGCCTTCAGAAACAATCTTGAGCGCGTCGACGTCGAGGCCCGAGTCGGTCTCGTCTAGCACAGCGAATTTTGGCTTCAAGAGCTCCATTTGCAGAATCTCGTGGCGCTTTTTCTCGCCACCAGAGAAGCCTTCATTGACATTGCGCTCGGTGAAGGTTGAGTCCATCTTCAGTGCATCCATGGCGCCGCGAACCTCTTGGATCCAGCCACGAAGAGCTGGTGCTTCGCCATCAATCGCGGTCTTCGCGGTTCGTAAAAAGTTACTCACCGAGACACCAGGGATTTCGACCGGATACTGCATTGCCAAGAAGACTCCGGCACGAGCGCGTTCGTCAACGCTCATCTCGAGAACGTTTTCGCCGTCGAGCAGAATCTCACCCTCGGTGACTGTGTACTTAGGGTGCCCGGCGATCGAGTAGGCCAGTGTCGACTTACCTGAGCCGTTTGGGCCCATGATTGCGTGTGTCTCGCCTGAGCGAATGACTAGGTCTACACCTTTGAGGATCTCTTTGGTGCCCTGCTCAGTTTCGACTGTTACGTGCAGGTTCTTGATTTCTAGGGTTGCCATGATTTCTTTCTTTAGGCCTTGTCGTATTCGAGGAAGATGACGCCGTCTTCAATGAAGACTTCGTAAACTGCTACGGGCTCGTAGGCCGGTAGCGAAAGCGGTGCACCGGTTTCGAGCGAGAACTTCGCACCGTGCGCCCAGCATTCAATGGTTTCGTTGTCTACGAAGCCTTCGCTTAGAGAGATTTCTCCGTGCGAGCACTTGTCGTCGATTGCCTTTACTTCGCCTGATTTGGTGCGGGCGATGGCGATGGCGTGACCGTCGATGAGTACACGAATGGCGCGACCGGGTTTGATGTCTTCTACTGGGCAGATTTGGTGGGCCATTACTTGACGCTCCTCTTTAGCTCTTCTTCGATTGATTTGCTTAGGCGTTCCTCGATCGATTCGATGCCGATCTGCTGAACAATCTCGTTCAGGAATCCTTTCACCACGAGGCGTCGAGCCTCAAGTTCATTGATTCCGCGGGCCTGCAGGTAAAACAGGTGTTCGTCGTCGAATCGGCCTGACGCACTGGCGTGGCCGGCTCCCTCGATCTGACCTGTTTCAATCTCAAGGTTAGGAACACTGTCGGCGCGAGCGCCGTCGGTTAGCAACAGATTACGGTTCAGTTCGTAGGTGTCGGTGCCTTCGGCCTCTTTGCGAATCAGGACGTCGCCAACCCAGACAGTGTGTGCCTTGTCGCCCTGAAGTGCTCCCTTATAGGTGACCCGCGAGGTGCAGTTTGGTTGCGAGTGGTCGACAAACGGGCGGTGCTCTAGGTGCTGGTCTGCATCGGCGAAGTAAACACCGAAAAGGTCAACCGCAGCGCCTGGCCCGCTAAATGAGACAGATGGGGTGACTCGAACCGTGTCTCCACCGAACGAAACCACGACGTGCTTGAGGTGTGAGTTGCGTCCGAGCTTCGCGAACTGGGCAGAGGTGTGAACCGAACCGGCCTTCCAGTCCTGGATGCTGATAACGGTTAGATCGCTTTCGTCGCCAACGATTATCTCGATGTTTTCAGCCAGGATTCCCTTGCCGCGGTGATCGACGACAACGGTGCCCTTCGAGTGAAGCTTTGATTCAATGACGATGTGCAGAGCCGAAGGCGTTAGGTCGTCTGAGTTCACAGTGAGGACCGCTTGCTCCTCCGGACCCGCAGGCACTGTGATCAGGTAGGCGGCTTCGGTTGACTCCCACGCCGCTGCAGATGTGCGGTCTTCTGGGGTTCCGGCTGCTCCAAATAGCGGGTGGTCGCTACCGATCCACTCGGTTGTGATGGCTTTAGCGCCCTCAAACTGCAGGTCGCCGAGGTACTCACTAAGCGTGTCTGCTTCGAGGCCCCTCAGGCGCTCTACAGGCAGGTAGCGCCATTGCTCATCACGGATGGTGATTGGCGCGAAATCGGCCACAGAGGTTGACTTAGGGCGTTCTGAACGTATCTGGAGCGGCACGCCGGCTCCATGGCTGTGCTGCTCCACT
>CANGNZ010000095.1 GCA_947455435.1 Microbacteriaceae bacterium | reverse complement strand
GTTGCCGGATCGACCCCGCCATCGGCCGTTTACACATCGCTTACCGCCGGCTCAGTCGTTACCGCCCGCCTCGGCACCTGGACGGGTTCACCAGCTCCAGTGCTCACCTACAAGTGGTTCACCTGCCCGGCAACTACAACGCAACCGACCAATAAGCTCGCTCCAGCAACCTGCACCCTTCGAGGCTCCAACGCCGACCTCACAATTTTGAGCACCTACAAGTCACTAAAGCTTCTCCTCGAAGTCACTGCTTCAACCGATGGGGCCGGAATCGCCACAAACATTTCGGCGCTGGTGGTAATCCCATAATGGCCGTTGAAAAAGTCGCCTCTGCGCGTTTGTTATCCTGTTCCTACACATCTGAGGGGGTCATTTTGCACGTGCTACGCACTGGTGCCACCCTCAAGCCCGGACTAGGTTCTAAGGGGATCTAGTTGGCCGAAAAGAAAGGCCGCGTTGGCGGTCGCATACTCAAGTCTTTTGCGATTCTGGCCATCCTGGGCGTCGTAGTCGCCGCCGTAATCGTCAAAGGTTTTGAGCATGGCGACATCAAGGTCAACACCCAGAACCTTTGGATCTTGCACAAATCGGTTATCACCACAGGAGCCGGTTCGAAGGCCTCCTATTACGGCCAAGTAAACCCTGGTCTTGCAGAACTGACGGCAGTCAACTCGGTTGCTAAAACCCCTGGTTCTCTTCTTGAAAGCGCCTACGGTGCCGAACTTTTTGGCAGCGACATGACGATGGCCGACATCAATCTTTCGGCGCCAGCCGACTTTGCCAAAGAATCTAAGGCTTTCAAGACTCCGATAGATTCAACTTCGGTCTCGCTTGTTGAGAAGGTAATCGCTTTTTACGGCGAAAAGAATGGTTCGATCAGCTACTCAACAATCTCGGAGGGTGCAGCAACTACTCCGCATGCAATTGGTAAACCAAGTGCCCTAACCTCAGGTAACTTTTCGGCCGCTGGTGTTTCGACTGCCGGGATCATCTACGCATTTTCGGCCACTGCCAACAAGGTTTTCGCCTACGACGCCATTGCAGGCCAGTGGCTTTCAACCGCAGATGATGTTTCAGGAGCATCCGGTGGCGCTTTTCAACTTGCCACAATTGGCGAGAAATGGGTTCTTCTCGATTCAAAGAACGGCCGTGTTTGGGTCAAGGGCGTTGGCGGTAGTAAGTCTTTCAATGCCGATGACTCGGCGAAACTTCAAGATAGTAGCCCTTCCGTCCCCTCGGCATACTTCACGACCAACACCGGGCTATTCTCAATCAATTTGACTGCTGGCGACATCAAACAGGTTGCTCAGGCTGCCGGTTCAAACAGCCGCCCAGTAATTTTCGAAGGCAATGTTTACGCGGGTTGGGTAAACGCGACTGACGGCCAGCTTTACAACGGTTCAACAAGTCGGCTCGTGCAACTTGGTGGTTTTGCCGACGGTAAGTCACTCACCGAGACGCCAGACCCGGTCATTCAAACTAATGGCTCAGCTGCCGTTTTGAACGATGCCCAATCTGGTTGGGCATGGAACATTTCAGATGGCACCGTGATCCCGAGCACTCAAGACTGGAAGAGCAAGATAGTCCCGCCGCCGCCGGTCATCAACGGTGGTGAAGAAGCTAAAAAGCAGGAGCCGCCAACGGCTAACGACGACGCCTTCGGTGCTCGCCCAGATGTCCTGACAAATCTCCCGGTAATCCTGAATGACACCGACCCAAACCCAGACGACGTCCTCACAATCGACCCCGCCTCTGTTTCGGGTTGGGACGCCAACAAGGGAACCCTGCGAATCTCGGCCGATGGTCAATCGTTCTCACTCCTGCCAGCCAAAACCGTGAAGGGCTCGGCGACTTTCAGCTACCGCGTGAGTGACGGTAGCCAAGCCCACGGCGCTCTCTCCAAAGGCGCGGCAACAGTAACGGTCACCTTTATTCAAGGTACGAAAAACACGGCTCCGGTGTGGTGTTCAGACGCACCGACGCCTTGCGCCGAACGCGGTGCACCGACCGCAAGCGTCTTGCCAGGTCAATCGGTAGCGCTAAACGTCGCGAACGGTTTTGTCGATCCCGAAGGCGACAAGGTTTTCATTAGTGCCGCAGAGGTCACCTCCGGTACCGGAACAGTCGGTTTCAACGCTCAGGGCGAAGTTGTTTTCAGAAGCAACCTAAGCAAAGGCGCCAGCGAAGCTGCGAAGCTCGCCGTGACGGTTAGTGACTCTCTTGGTGCTACCGCAACAAAGACTGTCGCAATCAGGGTCGCTCCAAACGTTGAGCTCGGTTTCGAGCCGTTCGTCGTGACCACTGTTGTTGGCCAAACCAAGGTTGTCGACATCTTGCGCGGAGTTACCGGCGCTTACGGAGCCGTCAATCTTGTCGAGGTCAAAGCGCCGCCAACGGCTCAGGGCGCCCAGGTTCCAATCGTCAGCTCAACCGCTTTCTCGGTTACGAGCTCGGTCGCCGAGCAACTTCAAATCGCAATCAAGTTCACCGATGAAAACGGGAACCCGAAGAGTTCGTATGTGCAGGTCAACGTAATCGAAGACAAGGTGGCAAAGATCTCGGTCAGCCCAGTAACGGTTCTGGTTCGCCCTGGTCTTGACTCAACCGTCGATCTCTACGGAGCAATTTCTAACCCTTCTGAGCGTTCGTTGATTATTAGCGACGTAACAGTGGTTCGCGTTACGGGAGCAACATTGAGCGCCGGAAAAGTCAAGGGCGGCAACATGCGCCTCCGAGGCGCTACCGAGGATCAATCGGCCGGGCGCATCGGAACCGTAACCTATAAGGTCAGCGACGGCACCTCAGACACCAGCTATAGCGCAGTCGGACAAATATTTGTCTACCAAGTCGCTTCGGCATCTTCTGCGCCCATCGGTGTTGACGACACGATCACCCTTCGTGCCGAATCAACCGGCGATATTGATGCACTGGCAAACGACGTAGGAACACCGGGTATCTCGCTTGCGCTCGACCCCAAGAACGTAACTTGCAAAGGCACTGGTTTTGACGAAAAACAGGGGCTTGCATTTGCGGCTCACGGATTGCTTCGGGTGGTTGCGCCTACACAGCCGGGCACTTACCACTGCAACTACTCGCTCTACGCGTCTGACGCACCGAGCCTAAAAACTAGTGCAGGTTTCACCGTAAACGTCACATCAAAGAGCAGTAACAAGGCTCCGATTGCACCAACCCTAAAAGCCCGTGTCACCTCATACGCTACGGTCGAGATCCCTATTCCTCTAAACGGTATCGACCCAGACGGCGACACAGTCTCGAT
>CANGNZ010000094.1 GCA_947455435.1 Microbacteriaceae bacterium | reverse complement strand
GGGTTTCAGGGTGGCTTTGTTGGTGTTGAGCTGTTCTTCGTTTTGAGCGGCTATGTGGTTACCGAAAGCGCTCTAAGAAAAGAGCCGCGCTCGCTTTTAGCCAATCTCAAAAACTTTTATATCAAGCGCATAATTCACCTCGTGCCGCTGGCCGCAATTGTGATTGTTGTAACGCTGTTTGCCGCATATTTTTTGCTTGGCCCAGCCTTCAACACCGACCTCATTGAGGACTCACGCTGGTCTTCGATGTTCGCGGCTAACTGGCGGTTCATCTCGGTTGGCGCAAACTACTTCATTCAGGGGCTAGACCAATCACTCCTAAACCACTACTGGTATCTGGCTATAGAGCAGCAGGTTTACCTAGTCTTCCCGTTGGTGTTTTTCGCGGTTTTGAGGTTCGCGCCGGAGCGCTTTCGAAGGCCTTCGTTGGCAGTGATCGCGATCTTGGCGATGGCCTCCTCGGGCTTGTGGAGCTTTGTTCAAACTGCAACCGATGCCACTGTCGCCTATTACTCACCTTGGACGCGTGTTTGGGAGATTGCTCTCGGCTGCCTGATTGCGCTGATTCCTTCGGCGGTGGCAAATCGCACGCCGGTTTGGGGCACCACATCAGTGTCAGTTTTAGGGCTGGCCGCAATTGCGTCCTCGGCGGTATTCCTTGATTCGACTAAGCCATACCCTGGCATCTTGGCTTGGTGGCCGGCGCTCGGCGTGGCAGCCTTGCTGTGGGCAAACGAACACGCTTTGCGGTTTGGGCCGGCAAGCTGGCTTAGCTGGCGCCCGCTGAGGTATCTCGGTGACATCTCGTATGCACTTTACCTTTGGCATTACATCTGGCTGATGCTGCCATCGCAAATGGTCACGCCGCCCGGGCCAGAATGGTTGCCGATTCAACTTGCTGGGGCGTTGGCTTGTGCGGTTCTGAGCCACCATCTAATCGAGAAACCGCTGATGAAGCTTGAACGCTTTAACGGCGATTTGGTTGCGACCCTGCTTTTGCTACTAATCACAGTTGCATTGGTTTGGAACGCGTCGCTGATTGTCGAACAGCTGAGTATTCGAGCTACTTCGTAACGATTCGAGGGTGGTTTGACTTGAGTGCCACTCTGAAGAGGCTGGCGATCTGTGAGATCGCATAGGTGCCGATCACGCTCTGCCCGTTTGCAGTGAAGTGTATGCCGTCTTCGCCACGAGTCTTTTGGCGACTACCGTTCACCACTTGGTATTGCGTGTAGTTACCTTTTGCGTCTGCCGTTAGAGTGTGAAGCGCGATGAATCGCGCACCCGAATTGTGCCTGATGGTGCTCGCGTCGATACCCGAAATCAGCTCCATGCCCTTGTTGTAGTTGTACGGCTTGCAAATAGGAAGGCCGACCCAAAGCACGTAGGCGCCGGCATCGGTTGCCATCTTGGTCATGCGCGAAACTGATGCCGCATAGGCAGACACCCACTTAGCTGTTCCATAGGTGAGAATTTGGCCGTTGACTCGCATATTTTGACGGTCGTTCGCACCCAGAAAAACCACGACGATGTTTGGCTTTTCGGTTCGCAGATAAGTCTTGAGGTTGGTTTCCCAGTTGTAGAACCAGGAGTTTGAAAGACCAGTCGAGGCCTTGGCGCGCAGAGCGAACTTCAAGTTTTTGTAGCCAGTCAGTTGGCCAATCATTCCGTAACCGAGGTTGTTGCCAAGTGAATCTCCCACGAGAAGCAGCTTGCAAGTGCCAAGCGTTTGAACTGGCACCGACGAGTCAAGGTGCAGGTGGCAACCTGTTGCCGTTTGGTGTGCCTGTATGGCCGTTAGCACTGGATCCACTGGGGCCGGTGTGGTTGGGTCCGGGTCTGGCACCGTCGCCGTTATGTGGGGGGTGTGCGTCTGCGCCGGCTTGGTGTTTGCCAGCTGCGTCGCCAGAGCGGTGTTGGCGTATTGAAGTGTGTAGCCACTGCCGATGAGGAGCGCGAGTACCGAAACCAACAAAAGGCGAAATACGCGATTTGCGCTGACTTGCTTGTTCATTTCCGCCTCCAAAGCCCAGAATACTCCCCTAGCGATGTTGCACCCCAAAGTCGATTTGAGAGGCAAACTCGACCGCAGGTA
The DNA here is from genome assembly GCA_947455435.1 of Microbacteriaceae bacterium. Classification (GTDB taxonomy): domain Bacteria; phylum Actinomycetota; class Actinomycetes; order Actinomycetales; family Microbacteriaceae; genus Rhodoluna. Next base: position 1,239 of record CANGNZ010000094.1, on the reverse strand, counting down.
GTAAAGGGTTACCGAGAGGAGAATATACTTGGGGCTAACGACTTTCAGGAGCGCGATGACTACCAAGCATGAGGCAAAACTTGCCGATGGGCGCGACCTTTTCTACTTTGACGACGCAGGATCGACACTCAGCGCAGATCGACTAGCCGACACCCGAGACGCCGAACCTCGCCCAGAACTTGCCGAAATGCGCCTCGACGTGCTCAGCGGCGAATGGATCTCGGTTGCGGCCCACCGACACGGTCGTGCCTTTTTACCGCCGGCTCACGAGTGCCCCCTGTGCCCAAGCCACCCGGCATTTGCGTCAGAGATTCCAGACAACTTCGACGTCGCAGTTTTTGAGAACCGCAACCCTTCGTTTGCGCAGGTCACCGGCACTGTGGATGACCCGAACTACTGGATTGAGCCAAACCTGCCACTTGGGGCAATAAAGCCATCAATCGGCCGGTGTGAGGTTGTCGTGTTCTCACCAGAGCACAACGGGTCACTAGCTAGCCAGAGCCTCACACGTGTCCGCACCATTCTCGACGCACTCGCAGACCGCACCGATGCAATCATGCGCATGCCGGGTGTTCGCACGGTGTTTCCCTTCGAAAACCGTGGCCAAGAGATCGGCGTGACCCTGCACCACCCTCACGGCCAGATCTACGCGTACCCATACGTGACACCAACTCAAGAGAAGGTTTTTGCCTCTCTCGCTCGCCACGGCAAAAATCTGTTTCAAGACATCCTCGAGTTTGAGCAAGGCTCGGAGCGTGAACTGATTCGCGGCGAAAACTTCACCGCTTTCGTACCGTTTGCGGCTCGCTGGCCAATCGAAGCGACGATCATGCCCCACCGTCACGTGCAAAACCTCACCGAACTGACCACAGACGAACTAGAAGAGTTGACCTCGATCTACTCTCGCGTGCTTCGTGGCGTTGACGCAATCTACGACAGCCCAACGCCTTATGTTGCCGGCTGGCACCAGGCACCAAGCTTTGCAGGCGGCGAAAACTTCAGACTCCAGTTCAAGTTGACTTCACCTAGGCGTGCGGCAGACAAGCTCAAGTACCTTGCCGGCTCTGAATCAGCAATGGGTGCGTTCATCGCCGACTTCCCGCCAGAGAAAACCGCGGGCCAGCTCCGCGAGGTTCTCTAGTGCTCCACCTAGCCGAACAAACAGCAACCGAGTTTTCGACAGCGTTTGGTTCTGAGCCCACAGGAGTTTGGCAATCGCCCGGACGCGTGAACCTGATC
>CANGNZ010000093.1 GCA_947455435.1 Microbacteriaceae bacterium | reverse complement strand
CGTAGCTCAAACCGTGGGCGAGCGAGATTGCCGCCGGCATGAGAGTTGGGGTTTCGTTGGTTGCATATCCAAACATGATGCCTTGGTCACCGGCACCCTGGTTGTCAAGGTCGTCTATCGAGGCGCCCTCGCGAACTTCAATGCCAGAGTTCACGCCTTGAGCGATGTCTGGCGATTGTTCGCCAATCGAAACCGAAACACCGCAAGACTTACCGTCGAAGCCGATCTCACTCGAGGTGTAGCCGATTTGCTGGACTTTTTCGCGAATCAAGCCTGGGATGTCGACGTAAGCCTCTGTCGTAACCTCGCCAGCGACGTGCACAAGTCCAGTGGTAACCATGGATTCCACCGCAACACGGGCTTGAGGGTCCTCCGCCAAAATGGCGTCGAGGATTGTGTCTGAGATTTGGTCGCAGATCTTGTCTGGGTGACCCTCAGTAACTGATTCAGAGGTAAAAAGGCGCAAGCTAGTCATAAAGCGATTATATCGCCAAGCGGTGACACTTAGCCCAGGCGGCTGGCAATCATGTCGATAAGTTGCTCAGCAATGTGAGTCTTCGTGCCAGCAACCTCAAGTGCCAGACCCTCGTCGTCAACAATCAGAACGCTGTTTTCATCTTTACCAAAGACCGCGCCATTCGATACATCGTTGGCTACGAGCAGGTTGCATCCTTTGCCCGCCAGTTTCAATTTTGCGAATTCCTCGAGGTTCTCGGAGGTTTCGGCCGCAAAGCCAACCTTGAGGAGTCCCGCGACCGAAGTTCCTTTGAGAATGTCAGGGTTCGCAACGAGCTCCAGGTTGAGCGACTCCCCCAGAGTCGACTTTTTGAGTTTCGAATCGCTGCGGTTGGCGACGCGGTAGTCGGCCACGGCTGCGGCCATCACCAAAACATCCGCCTTTGTGCAAAGGTCGTTAAGTGCGTCCTCGAGTTCGAGTGCGGTCTCAACGCGAACCACTTCAAGCGATGCTGGCAATACCTCGACGTTTGCAGCGACGAGGGTAACTTTTGCGCCGGCCCGCTGGGCGGCGACGGCAATTGCAACGCCTTGTTTGCCAGATGAGTAGTTGCCAATGAATCGCACTGGATCGATTGGCTCACGTGTTCCGCCAGCGGTAACGACAACGTGTTTACCGGAAAGTGAGCCAGTGGCCAAAAGTGTGGCAACTATGTCTTTGGTTTCGGGCAGACGACCAACGCCGGTGTCAGAGCCGGTTAGGCGACCCGAAGCGGGCTCGATAACCTCGATTCCCCTGGCGCGCAGAGTGGCCACGTTAGCGGTTGTGGCATCATTTTGCCACATCTCGGTGTGCATCGCCGGCGCTACAACTACACGCGCCTTTGTGGCCAAAAAAACGTTGCCAAGAAGGTCGTCGGCAATGCCGCTAGCCGTTCTTGCCAGAAAGCTTGCTGTTGCCGGAGCTACGAGCAAAACATCGGCCCACTGGGCAAGCTCGATGTGTTTCACCGATTCGACATCGGTGTACAGGTCGGCGTCAACCGCGTGGTGTGAAAGCGCCTCGAGCGTTGTCGCACCAATGAAGCGAAGTGCGTTTTGAGTTGGGAGAACACGAACTTCATGACCAGATTCGGTCAGAGCTCGAATAATTTCGGTGGCTTTATAAGCCGCGATTCCGCCCGTGATGCCGAGCAGTACCTTCATGGCTATTCGGCCGCGGTGACCTGAAGCTTCTTCTGGTCGATCTCGTGGAGAGCGATGGTCAGAGGCTTCTCTTCAGGGAAGGTGTCTACGAGTGGGCCAACGTTGTTGAAAAGGCTGCCATCCTGCAGAGCCGAGTAGTACTCGTTGATCTGACGTGCGCGCTTCGAAGCAACCATCACCAAGGCGTACTTTGAGTCAACCTCGCGAAGCAGGTTGTCGATTGATGGTGAAACAATACCTTCGAGCTTTTCAGACATTTCTTACCTTTGATTAGTTTGTCGCGATGGGCGACTAGGCCTTCATCAATTCTAGGACCTCGTGAGCACATCTAGCCACTTCGTCGTTGATAACTACGAAGTCAAATTCTTTTTGGGCCTCTAATTCGACTCTTGCGGTCGCAAGGCGGGTTGCCTGCTCTGCCTCGGATTCCGTGCCACGGCCCTTCAGCCTAGCTACTAGGTCATCCCAGGTTGGAGGTGCAATGAAGATCGTTTTTGTTTCTGGCCTGCTGGCCTTCACTTGGCGGGCACCTTGAATGTCGATTTCAAGAATCACGTGTTTTCCGGCGGCAATCGCGGTTTCGACTGGTTGCCGCGGTGTGCCGTAAAAATTAATACCGTGCACGGTCGCATACTCGAGCATCTGACCAGTCTCGATCAGTAGCTCGAATTCTTCCCTATTCAAAAAAAAGTAGTCAACCCCGTCGATTTCGCCAGGGCGAGGGTCTCTGGTAGTTGCAGACACCGACAAGTGGATGTCGTCGAAGTGCTCGAGGAGGTAGCGAACCACAGTTCCTTTGCCTACTGCGGTAGGGCCTGAAATCACCGTTAGTCCACTCATGTTTTCAGCCTAGGCGCTCAAGCTCGAGTTTGTGATTGTCGATTGCCTTGGTTAAGCCAGCAGGCCCTGCCTGTAGCACCGAACGACTAACCGAGGCGATAACGGTTGATGACACTTGGCCGAAGAGACGCTTGAGGTCGCTAAGTTCGGCGCCTTGAGCGCCAAAACCTGGTGCAAGAATCGGTGTCTTGATCACGCCTTGGTTTTCTAGGCTGAGACCAAATCTGTTCAGGTTTAGTGTTGCGCCGATTACAGCTCCAACTGGGCCGAGTTTGTCTCCTGGGCCAGCGGCAACCTGGTTGATTCGCCCTAGTGCCTCAAACTGGCTCTTGGCTAAGTCGATTTGCACGGCCTCGCCTTCTGGGTTTGAGGTCGCGACTAGTGAAATGACTCCCTTGCCACGCTCGAAGTACTCCCCCATTTTGTCAAGGTAGACACCAGCTCCCAGATAAGGAGAAACCGTGAGTGTGTCGGCATGAAACGGGGCATTTTTACCTAGCCATGCGTCAAGGTAGGCGTCCATCGTGGTTCCAATGTCTCCGCGTTTGGCATCGGCAATTACCATGAGACCCGCATCGCGAGCTTCGCGAGTTAGTAGTTCTAGAACCGCGAACCCTGCCGCTCCGTGACGTTCGAAGAAGCTCACCTGCGGTTTCACAATGCCAACGCGCCCACTTGCGGCCTCAATCACCGACCGCCCGAAGGTGAGAAGAGACTCGGCCGAATCGCTTAGCCCCCAGCTATCGAGTAGTGCCGCGTGCGGATCAATGCCAATGCAAAGTTGGCCGTAGGTCTCAAAAACCTCGGTCAAGCTCGCGCCAAAGGATTTAGGCAATCTGAGCCGCCCTTTCGCGCGCATGTTCTTGAAGCGTCTTCACCTTGAATGGCCCAGCCT
>CANGNZ010000092.1 GCA_947455435.1 Microbacteriaceae bacterium | reverse complement strand
ATCAACTGCGGCCTTCATCTCGTGAACTTCAAGAATGCGACCATCAGGGTTTCCGGGTGAGTTGATCCAGATCAGTTTGGTGTTCTCAGGCCACTTTGCTGGGTCGTCCTCGCTAATGATTTTGGCGCCGGCGAGCGCTGCGCCCACTACGTAGGCCGTGTAGGCAACCGTCGGTTGGACTATGACGTCGCCGGGGCCGATACCGAGAAGGATTGGCAACCACGAGATCAGCTCTTTTGAACCAATCGTTGGCATAACCTGCTCGGGGCTTAGACCAATGACCCCGTGTCTGCGCGCATACCAATCGACAACGGCCTGCTTGAATTCTGGGGTGCCACCGGTTCTTGGGTAGCCGGGCGCATTCGAATTTGCCGTGAGCGCGTCCTGAATGATTTTTGGGGTTGGGTCAACAGGTGATCCGACCGAGAGATCTACCAAACCGTGTGGATGTTCGGCTGCCTTGACGGCAAAAGGCTTCAGCCCCTCCCACGGGTACTCGGGTAGCCGATCGAACAAGAGTTACTCAGCCTGAGGAGGCAGCGCGGTGATCACAGAGTGATCGCCAGCAATTTTGCCCACCTTGGCAGCGCCGCCAGGTGAACCGATTTCGCTAAAGAATTCAACGTTGGCCTTGTAGTACTCAGACCACTGGCTAGGCAGGTCGTCCTCGTAATAAATTGCCTCAACCGGGCAGACAGGCTCACAGGCGCCACAGTCGACACATTCATCTGGGTGAATGTAGAGCATGCGGTCACCCTCGTAGATGCAGTCAACGGGGCATTCTTCGATGCAAGCTTTATCTTTTACATCGACGCAAGGAAGAGCGATTACGTAGGTCACGAAACTATTTTACCGATGCCCACGAGCGCTCTTGCGCCAGACACCAGGGTGAATTCGCGGAAACAGGATTACTACGAAGCAAATGATCAAGGAACCCCAACGCCAGTATTTGTCGATCTCGGCGTGAGCCAGTACAAAGTCGCCCGTTGTTTGGTGCGACATCCAATAGAGCGTGGCCGCGAGCGTGAGTGTCATCAGGTAGAGCGCGCCTCGACTCTTCCTAAGGATTCGCAGGGCTACAGCAAGAGCCGCGATCATGGTTAGCGCCACCCAAAGCCCGAGAGGGCTCTTCGCTGAGTCTGAAGCGGTGACCGAGTGCAGCATTGTTCCGGCGATAGCCATCAAGACACCAAGCGGCAGCGACCAAAGCGCAATCAGGGTCGGCTTTACCCACATCCATGGCTTGGTGGATGACCTGCGCACCTTTTCGAGTGCGTCGTAGCGGGTCTCTTTATCTGAGGCAATCGAGTAAGTCTCGGCATTCACGGTGACTTGGCTAGCATGCTGTTCAAGTGCAGCCTTCTTGCGGGCAGCAGTTTTGGCATTACCAATAGAGTCGTCGAACCTCTCGCCGTCCTCGGCGATCACCCAAAACTCCGTTGCGCGTCGCTTGTTCTCTTTTGCATAGCGACGGACGGCCATCATGCTTGCCTGGTGTGCCATCTTGTGATCTGGGTGGCCAAATCCACCGTGACGGTTGTAGGTGAGCACCGTGTCTGGCTTGAATTCGACAATGGCCCGGTAGATGTCTTCAGAAATTACAGCTACCGAAACGGCCGAGAGGGCGCGTTCGTCTAAGTTTTTTGGCTTTGCTGGCTTGCCGAAAGGTGTGATTCGCATTCCAGAATCTAGATAGGCGCGCGCGCCGGCAAATTTGTGGTTTGTTACTCCCAAAGCCTTAAGTGCGTTTTTTAGCTCTCCGGCTCTGAACGCTCCCATGGCAGCAAGATCGCCTTCTAGAGACTTTAATTCTTCGAGCTTTACCCGCCCGCGCTCGCCGCGAGTCAGGGTAAGAACCATGACTTCGGCCTTGTCGGCTACTGCCTTGGCGATGATGTGCCCAGTGAACAGGCTCTCGTCGTCTGGGTGAGCATGCACCACAAGCAAGCGCTTTGGTGAGAATTTGGTTCTAGCCATACCAATACTTTACGCGGAACAGCGAAATCCCTTGCCCAGAATTCACGCTTGAAGTAGTCTTAGTTAGGTAACCCTAAGTGAAATCGCAGACAGGTAAAAATGCTCGCCAACTTCATGATCGGCCTTCGCGAAGGCCTCGAAGCGGCTCTGGTTATCGGCATCTTGGTTGCCTACCTGAAAAAGCAAAACCGCATTTCCGACGTCCGAAAGGTATTACTTGGCGTATTCGCCGCAATCCTCGTCTCACTCCTCAGCGGCCTGTTGCTCTCGATTCTGGTTGCCGACACCGAAGCTGGCACGAACCAGATAATCGGGGCCACGGCCTCGATACTGGCGGTTGTCTTTGTAACCTGGATGATCTTCTGGATGGCCAAACACTCAAGGAGCCTGCCATCAGAAATGCACGGCAAGCTCGCCGAAGTAAGTTCGACTTTTGCAGTGATAGCGATCGGATTTTTCGCCGTTGCCCGCGAAGGCATAGAAACATCCATCTTTTTGTGGAGCTCCACTAATGCGGCCGAACAGGGTGCAACTCCAATCATTGGCGCGGTACTTGGTCTAGGTGCCTCCGGATTCATCGGCTACGCGATCTACCGAGGCAGCCTGCGCCTCAACCTTCGCCTTTTCTTTGCCGTCACCAGCGGCTTCTTGATTTTGGTTTCTGCCGGCATTCTTGCCTATGCGGTGCGTGAGCTCGAAGAGCTGCAATGGTTCCCGTTTTTGCAGGCTCACACCTACGACGTAACCGCGTTGGTTACCGAAGGTTCACCCCTAGAAATCTTCCTGAAGTCCACTTTGAGTTTCAACGCGGCACCAACCCAACTTCAATCACTAGTTTGGTTAGCCTATTTGTTACCAATCGCGACCATTTATTTGATGCGCACAAGGCGCAAATAGCAATAAACTCCCCTCAACAGAAATTTAATCTGTCACTTGGGGAGGCCCTATGTTCTCGACACCGTATTGCCAGCACCAGTTCTCTGAAGAACAGCTGGCTTCACTCGAGTGGGTAGTATGCCCGTGCGGTTACCACTTCAAATCTGCAAACCTGCGCGCCTACCAAACCAAGTTCGCTGCCTACAACAAAGCGCGCGCATCGGTTGAGGCACTGATAGCCGAGATGGGCGCAGACAACGCGTCTAGGCAGACTCAGGTGAGGCCTGCAGGGTCTCCAGCCGCAGCAACGAACCCGCAAGCGACCGTGGCCAAGCCGAAACGCCAACGCGCATCGATCTCCGTTTCTCAGTGGTTAATCATCTCCGCTAGCATCCTCGTACTAATTGCTGCTTCGGTATTCGTTCAAGGCGCTCGCGAGACTTGGGGGCCACTCGCTTGGCTGATTCTCGAAGCACTTTTGGGCGGAGCAGCTTTCGTCGGAACCCTGTTTAGCCGCAAGCTTTCAGTATTGCTGTCGAACTTTCTAGCAGTGTT
>CANGNZ010000091.1 GCA_947455435.1 Microbacteriaceae bacterium | reverse complement strand
GATTCCCTGGTCTTTGATTCGATCGAAGTAGTCGGCCAGAGCAGCCTGTTCGTAAACGATCTCCATACCGCGACCGCCGAGAACAAACGAAGGACGCACCAAAACTGGGTAACCGATTCGCCCAGCGATTTCAATCGCACCGGCAAGGTCTGTAGCGGTTCCGTTAGCTGGTGCAAGGAGTCCCGCGGCGTCAAGAATCTGCTGAAACTGTCCGCGTTCTTCGGCAAGATCAATGGCCTCGGGGGTCGTGCCAAGAATCGGCACTCCGGCTTCTTTTAGGTCCTTTGCTAGACCTAGTGCCGTTTGGCCACCGAGCTGCACGACTACACCCACAAGCTCCCCCGAAGCGCTCTCGGCGTGTATGACTTCTAGCACGTCTTCCAGCGTCAGCGGCTCAAAGTAGAGACGATCTGAGGTGTCGTAGTCGGTCGAGACTGTCTCAGGGTTGCAGTTGATCATGATCGTCTCATAGCCTGCGTCAGATAGCGCGAATGATGCGTGCACGCAGGAGTAGTCGAATTCGACACCCTGACCGATACGGTTCGGACCAGAGCCCAAAATGACTACCTTCTTGCGATCGGAAGGCATAACCTCGGACTCTTGCTCGTAGGTGCTGTAGTGGTAAGGCGTTTCTGCGGGAAACTCGCCAGCGCAGGTATCGACGGTCTTGAAAACCGGACGCAGCCCGATGGAGTGACGCAGCGTGCGCACTTCTGCCTCGCTGACATCACGCAGACCGGCTATTTGTGCATCGCTGAAACCGTGATCCTTGGCATGTTTTAAAACCTGCGCGTCGAGGGACGATGCAATGCGAATGCTCTCGGCTACTTCGTTGATCAAGACGATCTGGTCGATAAACCATGGGTCGATCTTTGTAGCTTCGAAAACCTCTTCGATGCTCGCACCGGCGCGAAGCGCCTGCTGTACGGTCACGATCCTGCCATCAGTAGGCACCTTGCTGATCTCGAGGAGTTCTGCCTTGTTGCCAATCGTCCCGTCCCAGTGGAACGAAGAACCTCGACGCTCGAGGCTTCGAAGAGCCTTCTGTAAGGCTTGCGAGTAGTTTCGACCGATGGCCATGGCCTCACCGACCGACTTCATAGTTGTCGTCAAAGTCGCGTCGGCTGCTGGGAATTTCTCGAAGGCGAAGCGGGGCACCTTGACCACGACGTAGTCGAGGGTCGGCTCGAATGAAGCCGGCGTGACGCGAGTGATATCGTTCGGAATTTCGTCAAGGGTGTAACCGATGGCCAACTTTGCTGCAATCTTCGCGATTGGGAACCCGGTTGCCTTTGAAGCAAGGGCAGACGAGCGACTAACTCGAGGGTTCATCTCGATGACGATGACGCGCCCATTGGTTGGGTCAACCGCAAACTGAATGTTGCAACCGCCTGTGTCAACGCCTACGTCGCGAATGATCTGAATGCCGATGTCGCGCAGGTTTTGAAATTCGCGGTCGGTCAGGGTGAGAGCTGGTGCCACGGTTATTGAGTCGCCTGTGTGCACACCGACAGGGTCCACGTTTTCGATTGAGCAAACCACCACGCAGTTGTCGTTGGTGTCGCGCATCAACTCAAGCTCGTATTCCTTCCAGCCCAAGATGCTCTCTTCTAAAAGCACCTCAGTGGTTGGGCTCGCCTGTAGACCCGCACCACCGATGCGTCGCAGATCCTCTTCGTTGTAAGCGAATCCAGAACCGAGTCCACCCATTGTGAATGACGGGCGAACCACAACTGGGTAGCCAAGCTGCTGAGCGCCTGCAAGAAGCTCTTCCATGGTGTGTGCGATCACCGAGCGCGCTACATCGGCTCCGGCGTCTAAAACCAGCTGTTTGAAGATCTGGCGATCTTCACCCTTCTTGATCGCGTCCACCTTCGCGCCAATAAGTTCAACGCCGTACTTGTCGAGGATTCCCTGCTCGTGAAGAGCCATGGCTGCGTTAAGGGCTGTCTGACCACCAAGAGTTGGCAGAATCGCGTCTGGCTTCTCTTTCTGAATGATCGCTTCGATTACCTCTGGCGTAATTGGTTCGACGTAGGTTGCGTCGGCAAAGTCTGGGTCGGTCATGATCGTCGCCGGGTTTGAATTGACCAGAATCACCCGGATTCCTTCTTCGCGAAGCACGCGGCAGGCTTGGGTGCCCGAGTAATCAAACTCGCAGGCCTGACCGATCACGATCGGGCCTGAGCCAATTACTAGAACGCTGTTGATGTCTGAACGCTTAGGCATTCTTAGGCCTTTCGGTTGGTCTTGATTAGGTCGATTAGGCGATCGAACAGGTAGTTCGAGTCGTGTGGGCCGGCTGCGGCCTCTGGGTGGTACTGAACCGAATAGGCAGGAATGTCTAGGCAGGTTAACCCTTCGACAACGTCATCGTTTAGCGAGACGTGGCTAACCATGACGCGTCCGAATCCTGCAGGTGATTCAACCTCTGGGCCACCGTCAACCTTGACCGCAAATCCGTGGTTGTGGGCGGTGACTTCAACCTTGCCAGTTGTTCGATCCATGACAGGCTGGTTGATTCCGCGGTGGCCAAAAGCAAGCTTGTAGGTGTCGAAGCCTAGAGCTCGCCCAAGCAGCTGGTTGCCGAAGCAGATACCGAAGAATGGCTTGCCGGCTTTGAGGATTTCTCGAAGTGCTTCGACCTGTGCACCAGCTGTCTCTGGGTCGCCTGGGCCGTTTGAGTAAAACACCGCGTCTGGGTTTTCGGCTAGCAATTCGGTTGACGAAGAAGTTGCCGGGTAAACCAGCACCTCTAGCCCGCGAGCAGTCATGTTTTCGATTGTCGAAGCTTTGATTCCTAGGTCCAGGATGGCGACTGAGCCGAACCTCTCCCCTTCAGGCGCCTTGCGGTATAGCACGCGCGTAGAAACAACGTCGCTTAGCGATAGCCCCTGCATCTTTTTTGCCCCGCGAACCGCGTCTAGCAGCGTCTCAACCGATTCATCAGCCGAGGCGCCCGAGAAGATACCTGCACGCATAACGCCGGCAGAGCGAAGGTGCCTGGTGAGCGCGCGGGTGTCGATGCTCTTGATCGAGACTATGCCGTACTTCACGAGCTCGTCATCGAGCGAACCTTCGGCGCGAAAGTTTGAAACTACTCGACTAGCATCGCGAACAACGTATCCCGCGACCCAAATCTTTGAAGACTCCTCGTCACGCGAATTGACCCCGGTGTTGCCGATGTGTGGTGCTGTCTGCACGACGATCTGCCCGGCGTATGAAGGGTCAGTAAGGGTTTCCTGGTATCCGGTCATACCGGTCGCGAAGACAATTTCGCCCAGAGTGCTGCCTTCTGAACCGTATGCCTCACCCTCGAAGACCTTGCCGTCTTCTAGAACCAAAATTGCTCTACTCATCACTAACCTCTTTCAACTAGCTTGCTGTCGCGAACAGTAAAAACGCCGCGATAAATCGTGTGGACAACTCGACCAGGTAGGGTCATGCCGTTGTATGGCTGGTTTTCGCTC
>CANGNZ010000090.1 GCA_947455435.1 Microbacteriaceae bacterium | reverse complement strand
GGTCAGCTTCAGCATCTCTTTAGCGATTTCTAGGTTTTCGGTTAGTGACACAGCAGAGCCGTCCCACATGTGCGAGTTGAAGAGTGCGTCCTCGCCGTTGCGAACGCGCTCCTTGGAGATTTCGATTAGAGGTTTGACGAACTTGTCGAGCTGGTCTTTTGCGCAGTGGTCGGTGTGCAGGGCAATGGTGATGCCGTAGTTCTTGGCAACCTCGCGGGCGAACGCAGCCATTGCTGCTGCTCCCGAAGCCATGTTCTTGATGGTCGGGCCCGACCAGTAGTCGCCACCGCCGGTGGTCACCTGAATGATGCCGTCAGAACCGGCAGCCTGAAGGCCTGCGAGTGCCGCGTTTAGGGTCTGTGAAGACGAAACGTTGATGGCTGGGTAGGCAAAGCCACCCTGCTTCGCGCGGTCAAGCATTTCAAGGTACTGATCCGGTGTTGCTACTGGCATGCCACTACTCCTAGGGACTCTTCATTGGGGGTTACCTAGAATGTTACCAACATGAGCCTGAATGATGCCGAGCAGCCGACGCTAGATTTGCTAGCGGCGACTTTGGCTGCCGTGAGCAATTGTTGGCAATTTGTTGGCGAAGGTGACAAAAACGTTCTCGACAAAGCAGCCGTCGACGCGATGCGCTATTCGCTAAACGAATCAGACTTTGGTGGGGTCGTAGTAATCGGCGAAGGCGAAAAAGACGAAGCTCCAATGCTCTTCAATGGCGAACGCCTTGGCAAAGGAGCTTTTGAAGAATGGGACATCGCGGTTGACCCCGTGGATGGCACCAAACTTGCTGCGTTGGGTGTGCCGGGTGCCGTTTCGGTCATCGCCGCCTCACCCCGCGGCACCATGCTCGACTGCCACGACGTCTACTACATGAAGAAAATAGTGGCAGGCCCAGCTGCTATCGGCCTTCTTGACATCGACTACACAACCGAACAAAACATCACCCTGCTCGCCAGGGCAACCGGGCGCGAAGTGAGCGACATTTCGGTTGCGGTAATCAACAAGCCTCGCAACGCCCAAATCATCAAAGAGGTTGAAGCGACAGGTGCTACCTGGGTCAAGTTCGAGGAAGGCGACATTGCCAACGCGATTGTTGCCGCGATGCCCGGCAGCGGCGTCGACATGCTCTTAGGCGTTGGGGGAGCCCCTGAGGGGGTTGTCACCGCCTGTGCGATTAGGGCGCTTCGCGGTTTCATGCAAGGTGTTTTGGCCCCGCAAACACCAGACGAGATTGAACGAGCCATGATGGCAGGCCTTGAGCTCAGCAAGAAGTATGAGCTAACCGATTTGGTGGGTGGCGACCGTCAGATTTTTGTCATGACCGGAATCACCGATGCACCCATGGTTGCTGGTGTAAAAATGGACGGTGAGAAGCAGCTAATGCAAAGCCTGATTATCGACAGCGCCTTACCTCACGTCAGCCAAATTGAGCTGAGCGTCGAAGGTTAGTGGTTGTGCTGAAAAACTGCAGGCTCTTCGAGTAGCGCGCTGCGATCTGGTTCGGCGGTCACGCTCGAAGAAGGCATGTGGTCTAGGTTTTCTAGACCCGACGAAGGCTGCGTAACCGCGATTGCTCCCCACTGAACAGCGGTGGCAACACCCTTAGGTACGTCGTAGCCAATATCGTCGCCAACTGCTGGGCGAGTGTCGGCAGCCACAGCCGAAAGAAAACCTGCCATGGTTGCATCGCCGGCGCCAACGGTGTTGATTACCTTCACCGGAGGTGTGCGAGCAGCCCATTCGTGAGTGCGAGTAACAGCGATCATGCCGTCTGCGCCAAGTGAGGCGAGGACGCATTCAATGCCGTGTTCGCAAAGCTGACGCGCGGCGTCGATTACGTCGCCAACAGTCTTGAGCGTGCGGCCAACTGCCGAAGCAAGCTCTTCTGCATTTGGCTTGATCACGGCTGCGAGGCCACGGCGGGCCCAGTAGTTCAATGGCTCACCCGAGGTGTCTAGAGCAACGCGCACTCCGAGGTCTTTCATCGCGGTGAACAACGGCTCAAGGTCGACGTAGCTACCGCTCGACTTGTAAACCGGTAGGGCTCCGGCGATAACGAGCCACTTAGCGCCGTTTTCTTTAACGGTGTTGATGGTGAGCTCGACGACCGACTTCCAGTCCTCTTCAGAGAGCGGGCGAGGTGCCTCGTTGACCTTTGTGGTTGGGCCGTCTTTTTCAACGATGGTGGTTGAGACGCGAAGTGTGCCTTCAACCCAGAGTGGGGTTAGAAAACCTGATGAGCCGGTACGGTCAAGAACACCTGGGTCGGCGTTGCCAATTGGCACGATGCCAGGAGCTTTGAAGCCTGCGAGGTGGAGCCCGCGAGAAACGTTGATGCCTTTGCCGGCAAGCTCTTCGGCAACCGAGTCGGCACGGTTTACGCCACCCTCGTCTAGGTTGTGCACGAAGTAGGTGCGGTCGAGGGTTGGTGCTGGGGTGAGTGTGACGATTGGTGACCCAGTCATGCGTTCTCCCTGTGCGGCGTTAATGGTTTTTTGACTCCGGACAACGTCGTCCAGCACTTCAAAAAAGTATAACCGCGGGCGCTATTCCTCGTCTTCTACAATCTCTGCTTCGATTGCCGAGGTTTCGAGTTCGGGTTTGGTGAACACAGCGGTTTGCTCAACTAGCCCGACAATCTCGGGTATCTCGGTCTTGCCAAACTGGGTTGCGTCGATCGCATTTGCCTCGCGAGCGGTGGTTAGAAGGTTGCGCTCGAGAGAGCTAGCGAACTTGTTATAGTTGCCAACTGCGCCGTCGATCGACTTGCCCAGTGCACTTGCGTGCTTGGCCACAACGGCGATTCGGGCGTAAAGGTCTTTACCGAGCTTGATGACGTTTGCAAGTGCCTTCTCGTTTGCTTCTTGCTGCCAGATGTAGGTGATGGTCTTGAGCACCGAGAACAGGCTCACGGGTGAAGCGATGGCAACACCCTGCTTGAACGAATATTCCAAAAGCGATGGGTCAGCCTGAAGGGCAGCCGAAAGCAGCGACTCAGACGGAATGAAGGCAATCACAAAAGGAGCGGCGTCGGCATATGACTCCCAGTACTTCTTGTCGCCGAGTGCCTTGATGTGGCTCTTCACGGCATCGCTGTGCTTCTTCAAAAGGGCGTCGCGTCTGGCAAGTTCTTCTGCCGAACCAAGGTCGCTGATCGAAGAAGCCTCCATGTATGCGTCAAACGGCACCTTTGAGTCAATGAGTATCTGCTTATTGCCTGGAAGCAAAATTGTTACGTCTGGGCGCTTTGAGCCGCCGTCAACCCCAGCTTGCTCGGTAAAGTCGGCAATCTTGCTCAGGCCAGCTTCTTCGATGAGCCGGCGAAGCTGGGTTTCACCCCAAACGCCACGCATTTGGTTGTCGCTCATGGCCTTGGCGAGTGTCTCGGTCTGCTTGCCCAATGACTGCGATGTGGCAATCGACTGGCGAAGCTGCTCTTCGATGGTGCCGTACTGAGTGTTGCGCTGGGTTTCTAGCTCGTTCACCTTATTGCGCATCTGCTC
>CANGNZ010000089.1 GCA_947455435.1 Microbacteriaceae bacterium | reverse complement strand
TACCACTTCAAATCTGCAAACCTGCGCGCCTACCAAACCAAGTTCGCTGCCTACAACAAAGCGCGCGCAGCGGTTGAGGCACTGATAGCCGAGATGGGCGCAGACAACGCATCGAGGCAGACTCAGGCGAGACCTGCAGGGTCTCTGGCAGCAGCAACGACCCCGCAAGCGACCGTAGCCAAGCCGCAGCGCCAGCGCGCGTCGATATCGGTCTCTCAGTGGCTAATCATCTCTGCTAGCGTCCTCGTACTAATTGCCGCTTCGGTCTTCGTTCAAGGCGCACGCGAGACTTGGGGGCCAATCGCCTGGTTGATACTCGAGGCGCTTTTGGGCGGAGCAGCTTTCGTCGGAACCCTGTTTAGCCGCAAGCTTTCAGTATTGCTGTCGAACTTTCTAGCAGTGTTCTCGGCTGGCATGCTGATGTCTTTCGTGATGACTCTCGGAACACAACTGAATCTCGGATTCACCGAGTTCGATCAAGAGCCGGCTTGGTATTGGGCGACCAACCTTGGTTTTGTGGCAATTGCCACCTCGTTTGCTGCGGCTAAGTTCAAGAACTTTGGCTTGCGCGCACTTTCACCTGTAGCCCTTACCGTTTCGGGTCTTTTGCTGACCTATGGTGCGGTGGGCGATGCGATCAAAGAAACCCCGTCAGCTTTTGCGTGGCAGCTAATTACCCTGAGCTTTACGTCAGTCGCACTGCTGATTCAGCTTCGCTACCTGCGCGCCATAAAGCAGACCGTTGACCCTAATTCAGAAAACAAGGCCTACGAAGGAGACCTCCACAAGCGAGAGGACGCATCGCTTCAGCGATTCGGCACCTTCGCAACAATCTTCCTAGCGGTTATCGGAACCGGCGTAACCCTCGTGCAACTGCTCACCAACCTTCAGCGCCCCTTCGAGCCAATCGCAACACTGTCGCTTGGTGCACTATGGCTACTAGGCAGCAGCACCATCGACTTCTGGGGCACCTCGCTCACACGATCCGGTGTTGTGGCTAAGCAGGTAAAGACCGCAACCTGGTCACTTGCCTACGTGAGCATCGGCGTTGGCCTGAACGCTCTGACCGTGGGTATGACTCACTGGAACAGCATGATCGTTGCGCTGGCCGCGACGCTGGTTTTGGCAACACTTCCCCGCTATGCCAGATTCGTGAAGCCACCAATGGCGACCTTGACCGCTACCAGCTGGAGCATTCTGGCAACCTGGGCACTTTGGAACCTTCAGGCCACGGTTCCTGAAGATGTCTTTGCTTTTGCGATTTACCTATTTGGATTCGCGCTAGTAACAGTTGCCGCAGACGTAATCACCAAGTCAAAGAGCAACAACCTAACCGCACTGATTTCTACCTCGATTTCGGCAGTCCTGGCAGCCAACACTTGGTTCAACATGGACATCAAAGACTACGAATACTGGTTCGTTGGCGGTGTCGGCTCACTTGCTGTCCTCTTAGTTGCAAACTTCAGTTCGCTCACCTCTGATGTCTTGGCTAAGCGCACCAAAACCGAAAAACCCGCGTACATCGCATGGGTAACTTTGCCGGTTGGATTTGTTGCAAGCGTCATCTTCGCCTGGCAGGCAAACTTTCACTTCAACGACAGATATCTAACCAACCTGAGCGTTTTGGTTTCCTACCTACTGTGGGCTACTGGAGCGCAGCTCTTGAACAATCGCAAACCAGCCACAACTCGCGACCTTCAATCGCTAGCCGCTTTCACCACCTCGGTGCTGATTGCCATGGTTTCAGGTTTCGACAACCAATTAACACTTCTAACCGGCCTGGTATTCATCGCCTTTGCTGTTGTCGCCTACGGTTTCGGCCACGTAGAAAAGCGTGCGGTCAAGTTGCAGTTTGGTTTGGCAAGTGCACTTATTGGTTTGTTCACCGCCCTCAGTGCCAACCACTACACCCAAAACAGCTACGGGGCTCTTGCCTTCAGGTTTACACTGCTGTTTGCACTGCTCCCCCTAGCGGTAGCTGGTCACAACCTCGTGATCCGCAGTGGAACCAAGATCAGCGACGCCGCCAACACGACGACAAATATGATCGTGCTGCTAGCCGGTGCGGGGCTTGCTCCGATTTTCACCATCATGACCAATGATGACCAAAACAGCGACTGGGTCTGGGCGTTTCTGGCCCTTGGTCTGGCTGCCAACGTTGGCCTTGAAGTTAAGCGCTTTAGCAAGAACTCAAGCAATGCACTGCAGCTTCGAATCGCCGGAATCGGCTACCTGGCAATCGGCCTCGTTGCCGTGTGGCAAGCGACCTGGACCGTTCAAAGCGACATGAACCACCTTCGACAGGTTGTTTTCGCGGTCGCGATAGTTGCAACTGCATGGCGAACGATTTTGACCACCAAGGAAGTTCTTTGGTCGGTCTCGAGTTACTCCGGGTCGGTGCTGCTCGCATTGGTTGCTGGTGACTGGATCAACCGATCTACCAGCCTTGCCTGGAACGGCCCCGAGATGACCTCTGTGCTGCTAGCTGCTCTACTTGCGGCGAACGGTTACGTGATCAACCGTGCGAGCGCCAAGGCGCGCCTGTGGCTCATTTCAGACATACCGGTTTTCGTTGCCGTGCTACCTAGCCTGGTCTACGCTGCTGGCCAAAACCTCGACTCAAACGAAAGCATCGCTCGCCTGCTCGGCGTCGGCATAATTATTGGCGTTTACGGTTACTGGAGGGCCGTGCAGAGCAAGACCCCGGCTTGGGCTGCAATCGGCTACACCGGCTCAGGCCTGGCCGCTGCGATGCTTGTTCAAGAATTCAAGTTCAACCTCAACCTCGACCTTCGAGGCCCTGAACTCTATGCCCTCGCGGTGGTCGCGACCACCTTCGCAGGAACCTCCGTTCTAAGAAGGCTCGGCGCACTTAAGGGCAGTTTGGTGACCTGGGGCGTGCCGTTGGCGGTCACAGTCCTGCCTTCAGCGATCTACTCGTACGACGCGATCACATCACCGTTTGCCGAACTAGATGCCCTTCAAGTGTCCCGAGTAATCGGGGTTCTGGTAATCAGCGCAGCGGCACTCGTGATCGGTATGCGTGCCGGCAACCTTGGTGCGGCTGCAGTTGGTACCGCGGGTCTGACCCTCGCGGCTGTGCCAAACCTATGGTTCAGATTCGACGGCGTCGCCGAAGGTAACACCACCGTTGAGCTTCGCGCGCTGCTAGTGGGCGGGTTCTTATTCTTGATTCTCGCGGTATCGAAGCAGTTCAAACTTGCCAGCGGCAACAGCATCGTATTTATCGGAATCCCGACGATGGTCGCCCTTGCCCCAGCAGCCTTAAACACTGTGACGGCGCTTAGCCACCCAAGTTTCTTGGCTATCGACTGGTGGCGCTTCGCTATCGTGCTTAGCGTCTCGCTAACACTTCTAGTAGTTGGTGCGATGCGCGAACTAGGCGGAATGTTCTACCCGGGCTTCGCTGGCGTCCTCGTGGCCGCACTCCCCTATGGTTTCAAACAGATTGATGGTGCGGCGTGGTTGCTCTGGATCATTCTTCTGTTGGTTGCCGCAACGCTGATCTGGGTTGCGATGCGAATAGAGAAGATGCGAAAGCTCGGACGCACCCCAGCGATGTGGTTGAAAGAGCTCAAATAAC
>CANGNZ010000088.1 GCA_947455435.1 Microbacteriaceae bacterium | reverse complement strand
TTGGCTTGTTCTTCAACGATCGCCATCGCTCGCGCGAGTCCATCCTCGTTGGCTTGCGCCGCACCGAGTGCTTGGTAGATCTCCTCGTCGCTCATTGAGAGACGTACGGGAGGTTTGAATTCAGACAGATCCATGAGGTAATCCTACCTACGAACCTGCCAGATAGTGGGCCCTACCGGGCTCGAACCGATGACATCCACGGTGTAAGCGTGGCGCTCTACCAACTGAGCTAAAGGCCCTCTAACTCCGACAACAATACACGATTATTTGCGGAGTGTTGCCAATGCCTTGTCGTACTCGTCTAACGAACGCGCCTGACCCGGGGCGGTGATGAACTTGGCGACGAGCACGCCGTCCTTGTCGATGACGAAGGTGGCGCGATTGGCAATACCAGCTTCTTCGATGAATACGCCGTATTCCTGTGCTACTCCACCGTGTGGCCAGAAGTCTGCCAAGACCGAGAATTTGTAGCCTTCATGCTCTGCAAACAGCTTCTGGACAAATTTTGAATCAACGCTCACTGCGAGAAGCTCTACGTCTTCGCGCTCGAAACGATCAAAATTGTCTCGCAACTCGCAAAGTTCACCGGTGCAGATCCCGCTAAAGCTGAGCGGGTAAAAAACTACTACGACGTTCTTCTTACCTCTGAAAGAACTGAGTTCGACGGTTTCACCGAACTGGTTCACAAGCGCGAAGTCTGGAGCTACATCACCGATAATTAGAGACATTTGTTTGTTCCTTCTTTTGGGTCATCAATCACAACAGCATAGGCGCGAGAAATGTTCCCTAGCGCATAAACTTTTAGAAGCCCATACGAAGGGCTAACTAAAGTTCTCCCCCACGAAAGGGATTGTCGGTGTCCATTTTTAACAACGACTTCGCATCACTCACTCCTGACCAGGACCCACAAGAAACTCGCGAGTGGCTCGAGTCACTCGACGCCGTTGCTCGTGTTCACGGGCCGGCACGTGCGCGAGAGATTCTTCTCAGCCTGATGAAGCGATCGCACGAACTCCACATCCCTGTTCCGACGTCGCTAAACACCGACTACATCAACACCATTTCAACCGAGGACGAACCAGAGTTCCCTGGCGACGAGGCCATCGAGCGCACCTACCGCGCGTGGATGCGTTGGAACGCAGCAATGCTTGTGCATCGCGCCCAGCGCCCTGGTATCGGTGTCGGTGGTCACATTTCTACCTTCGCTTCGTCTGCCTCTTTGTATGAGGTTGGTTTCAACCACTTCTTCAAGGGTGCCGACCACCCACAGGGCGGCGACCAGATCTTTGTTCAGGGTCACGCCTCTCCAGGCCCTTACTCCCGCGCGTTCCTCGAAGGGCGCCTTAGCGCCGACCAACTCGACGGGTTCCGTCAAGAGCGATCACACGCAGGCGGCAGCCTTTCTTCCTACCCTCACCCTCGCCTGATGCCGGAGTTCTGGCAGTTCCCCACGGTTTCGATGGGTATCGGACCGATCAACGCGATCTACCAGGCCCAGTTCAACCGCTACCTGTCTGGGCGCGGCTTTTCCGACACCTCAGGCCAGCACGTTTGGGCTTACCTTGGCGACGGTGAACTCGACGAGGTTGAGTCACGCGGAGCCTTGCAGCTTGCTGCCAACGACGGCCTAGACAACTTGACCTTCGTAGTTAACTGCAACCTTCAGCGCCTTGACGGGCCTGTTCGTGGCAATGGCAAGATCATGCAAGAACTTGAAGCATTCTTTAGGGGCGCCGGCTGGAACGTAATCAAGGTTGTTTGGGGTCGCGAGTGGGACGACCTGCTTTCGCGCGACACCGAGGGCGCTCTCATCGATTTGATGAACCGCA
The DNA here is from genome assembly GCA_947455435.1 of Microbacteriaceae bacterium. Lineage (GTDB taxonomy): Bacteria > Actinomycetota > Actinomycetes > Actinomycetales > Microbacteriaceae > Rhodoluna. Next base: position 1,870 of record CANGNZ010000088.1, on the reverse strand, counting down.
CACCAGACGGCGACTACCAAACCTATAAGACCGAAAACGGCGCGTTCGTGCGCGAGAACTTCTTCGGTCGCGACCCGCGCACGGCTGCACTCGTTGCCGACATGACCGACGACGAGGTCTGGGGCCTCAAGCGCGGCGGGCACGATTACAAGAAGATCTATGCCGCTTACAAGGCAGCACTAGAGCACAAGGGCCAGCCAACTGTGATCCTCGCTAAGACGATCAAGGGTTACGGGCTCGGCAAGAGCTTCGAGGGTCGCAATGCGACTCACCAGATGAAGAAGCTGACACTCGAAAACCTGAAGGACTTCAGGGACGAGATGCGGATTCCTATTTCTGACGCACAGCTGGAGGAAAACCCTTACCAGCCTCCTTACTTCCACCCTGGTCAAGACGCACCTGAAATTCAGTACATGCACGAGCGTCGTCGCGCACTGGGCGGCTACCTTCCGGAGCGCCGCAGCAAGTACGCATCATTCGACCTACCTGGCGACAAGACCTACGAGATCTCGAAGGCCGGTTCGGGTAACCAAGAAGTCGCCACTACTATGGCTTTCGTTCGACTCCTGAAGGATCTCCTTCGCGACGGCGAGTTTGGTAAGCGAATCGTGCCGATCATCCCCGATGAAGCTCGCACTTTCGGCATGGACGCGTTCTTCCCCACGGCGAAGATTTACAACCCGAAGGGTCAGCACTACCTATCGGTAGACCGCGACCTGCTTCTTTCTTATAAAGAATCTGAAGCCGGTCAAATCATTCACCCTGGCATCAACGAAGCAGGTTCGATCGCAGCATTCACCGCAGCAGGGACCAGCTACGCGACACATGGCCAGCCGATGATTCCCATCTATGTCTTCTACTCGATGTTTGGCTTCCAGCGAACCGCAGACTCGATTTGGGCGGCTACCGACCAAATGTCGCGTGGCTTCATGATTGGTGCCACCGCTGGCAGAACGACACTCACAGGTGAAGGGCTGCAGCACGCAGATGGCCACTCCCCCGTTATTGCCTCGACCAACCCAGCGGTTGTGACTTTTGACCCGGCCTACGGTTACGAAATCGGTCACATCATTCGAAACGGTATCGAGCGCATGTTCGGCGGCAACCACGTTGATCCGAACGTCATCTTCTACATCACCGTCTACAACGAACCCATCGTCCAGCCTGCAGAACCTGAGAACGTGGACGTTGACGGAATCGTTCGTGGAATTCACAAGATCAGCACCAACGCTGCCGGCGGCCAAAAGGCTCAGATCCTTGCGTCTGGTGTTGCTGTTCCTTGGGCATACGAGGCGCAGGCGCTTCTTCAGAACGACTGGGGTATTTCGGCAGACATCTGGTCGGTTACCTCATGGGTCGAACTTCGCCGAAACGCTCTCGCTCTAGAAGAGCAGCGCTTCTTGAACCCTGGAACCTACGTTGAGGCTCCTTATGTAACAGCGAAGCTCGGTGGCTCGGAGGGTCCATTCATCGGCGTCAGCGACTACATGCACGCGGTCCCAGACATGATTCGCAAGTGGGTACCGGGTGACTACGCAACACTCGGTGCAGACGGCTTCGGCTTCTCTGACACCCGAGCTGCCGCTCGCCGCGCCTTCAAGATCGATGGCCCTTCCATCGTCGTTCGCGTGCTTGAGCAGCTCGTGGATCAGGGCAAGCTAGACCCGAGCGTTCCGGCCCAGGCCATCGAACGTTACCGTTTGCACGACGTAACCGCCGGCACCAGCGGTTCAGCTGGCGGAGAGGCCTAAGCATGCTCGTTGTTGTTTGCCCAGGTCAAGGTTCTCAAACACCGGGTTTCCTGACTCCGTGGCTGGAGTTACCCTCATTTGCGCAGAGCCTTTCGGCAATGGCAAATGCGAGCGGAATC
>CANGNZ010000087.1 GCA_947455435.1 Microbacteriaceae bacterium | reverse complement strand
TCTTTTCGCGAAGCCCGTAAATCGGGTCGTTTGCTACAATCTTTCGGCGAAGTGCGAAGGCTTCACCTTTTGTTGAGTATGCCCAAGACCCCGCTTCATCGCGCACCGATTCGAATACAGCGGAACCGTCTTCGCGGTAGACATCGATAGAGAACGGCTCGTGCGTGAGACGAATCGTGAGGCTATCGGATGTAACCAAAGAGACACCATCGGACTCTTTGACCTTGAAAGGCACGCGACCTAGGAGGTCTAGCTCACGAACCAGCGCGAAGGTTGGTTTCTCATCGAAGACCCCCCCTTTGCTGATCTTGATTCTTGCAACGCTGTTGAACACGAAGTCGATTCGCAGTTGCTCTTCGCCCAGGGTGGCGATGACGCCGTTCTTGGTCTTTGTTACTGGGCTCAGGCGTTCGAAGCGCACAAAATCATCGGTTCTCATGGTTAGAGCGTAACCAACCTGTGGCGGCTATTCGGCAGATTCGATGGGCTTTTCATCGGTGAAGGTGCGGCCGTAACGAATTACGTCTGGCCCAAAAATGGTGAGAATAATTGCCGAGAGAACAGCTCCAGCAAGCATCACTGGGCGAACCCCGAAAGCGGCTATTGCGATGCCGGAGATGACAATTCCTAGAACGCTGCCGGTCTGAATGATTGCACCGATGGCCGCGTTTACGCGCCCGAGCATTTCTTGCGGTGCGCGGGTCATGATGATGCTTATTGCGTAGGCGTTGAGAACTGAGTTGCCGATTCCGGCCAAGAACGCCATGGCGATTGCCACCCACCAATGTGTGGCGAGAGAGAACCCGAGAATCGTCAAAACCAAAACGCCGATGCCCGCAATAACCGCAAGGGCATGAAAGTGTTTCTTCAACTTGATAGCCGCTGTTGCAAGCGCGCCGAGAATGCTGCCCGCTGCAAACGCTGCTCCAACGATTCCATAGATCAGGTCGCTAGCTTTTAGCTCATCTTTGACCAAGAAAACTTCGCCAACACTGAAAGATCCGAGGGTGATAACTAGGACTCCAACTAGAACCACGAGTGCACGAATCAGGCGGTCACTTAAAACGAATCGAACTCCAGCCATCGCTTGGAGTTTTTCACCAACCTCGTGCTTCACCGCTGGTCGGTTGAGGTTGATGCCCACAAACACGATCGCGAGCAACCAAAAGCTGAACGCGTCGATGATGAAAGGCCAAATGTAACCCGAGGTTGAAACCAGGATGCCGCCAAGAGCTGGGGCAAAGAGGGTTCCGAATGAGGCCATCGACTGCATGAGACCGGTGACTCTTGGTAAATCTTCTGGGGTTGTGAATGTAACTTCAACCGCCTGCATCGAAGGGCCAACCAATGTGCCAGCCGTAGCTGTGATCAACAGGGCAATAGGCGTCCACCAAACCGGAAGGCCCATGGCGAGAGTCGCTGAGCTGAGGCCCATGACTGTTAGGGCCGGAACAATAACCTGGCGTGAAGAGAACTTGTCGGAAATCAAACCCGATATCGGCGCCATAAAGATGCTCGGTATACCAAAGGCGAGAAGATAAACCGAGACTCCGCCAGCTCCAACGGTGTCTTTGTCGCGCAGAATTACCGCGAAAGTTGTTAGTGCACTACCAAGCCACGAAAGTGCGCCAGCGGTAGAAAGAACATAAAGTTTGCGCCAAGGGGTTTTCATCTCTGGTTAGCCTATCTGCAGTCACAATCCGTACTGCGGGTTGAGGTATAGAAAAATCATGTAACCGGCGAACGGCACCAATGCAATGGCAAAGGCCTTCCAAGCGGCTCGGCGCCATGCCACCTTAGACGTTTTAGCAAAATCAAACCAAGAAAATGCCGCGACAATCAAAGATATAACGGCGAAAGTTATGTAGCCAAAGAGGAAAATGCCGACCAGACCCATGGGCGTAAGCACCGGCACGACCAGGTTGAACCAGCGATACTTTCTAAAGTTGTTGGCCCAGCCTTGCTTAGGCTTCCAGTCGTTGGTGTCTTGCTCTGTCACTACAAGTCACCTTTGAGCTCTCTGGAGCCTTACTTAACCCAACGGCGACGCGTGGTTGCTAGCGCAGCACCAACAGCGATCGAGGCCAAACCAAGAATCATTGAAGTGTTTGAGCCCGAACCGGTGTCGGCCAACGAAGCCTTTGGCTCTGCAGGCAACTGCCATGCGATAGCCGCGAAGCCATTTGCCGCTGTTGCGTCTGCTACTGGGTCTTCGGCGTTACCGGTTGCCGAAACCGCGACACCTGCGCCAGCACCTGGTGTTAAGGCCGGAAGATCCGATGGAAGAGTGACCAGAACGCCACCGAAACCAAACTCCTGATTCAAACCAGCGAAAAGGCTAGGTGCTGCGGTGCCTGCTGAGTCCACGGCGCCTAGTGATGGGTTCACACCCGGCGCGTTGACACAGGTCTCGCCAGCGCGTGAAGTCGAGTTGCCGCCAGCGCCGTCGCCAACGCCGAGGTAGTCACTGGTGTTGCCCACGATGGTGCAGTAGGTAGGAGCGTTGGCCCAGATTGCTTTAACGCCCCCGGCTGCAGTTGAGGTGGTTGCCCCTAGAGTCAGGGTGCTTGCCTGGCCATCGGTAGGGTTGCCCGCACCAGAAGATGTGCCGGCTGCGCCCACGACGATCGAAACGGACTCATCGCCCGCGCTTTCGCTTAGGTCAATGTAGGTAACCTTGCCGCCGCTACCCGCATAGCCAGCCTTTTGCCAGGCAGCGTTATTGGTCTCAGCACCGCCACCTGCACCAACGACTAGGGCTGCCATACCGGCAAAAGCCTTAGGCGTGGTAAAGCTGTATGTCCCAGGCGCCGAGAAGGTTAGCTGGCAGATGTCACCGGTAAGCGTGAGGGTGCCGCCCGCAGGGGCTGTGCCGCAGTCGGCAAGCGATGCCGCCATTGCTGGGGAAGAAAAAAACGATGAGCCGAGGCCGAGAATCGCTACGCCAAGTGCGCTTGCAGACTTCTTCATTTGGTGTTCTCTTTTCTGAATGTTTGAACCTGTTTAGTTTAGGCGCACGACAAGTTTGGCGAGCTCTGCTCGATCGACCTTGTCTAGTTTGTTACGTGGAAGTTTTTCGAGTCGAATTAGGTATTGAAAGTCCAGGTCGGGCAAAAACGCCTTCACCTGTTCGGTTAGTAGCTCTGGAATCGGTGGCAACTTGGAGGCGAAGGCAATACCAATCTCTAGTTCGCCAAACTGGTTTGTTGTCTTGAAGGCAGCGACTTCGTCAAACATCTCTAATCTCTGCAACCAAACATCTAGTTCGAGCAGGTTGAACTTCGCCCCGCCAAGGTTCACCAAGTCGTCGGTTCGGCCAGACAGCTCGAGTTCGCCAGCTTGGGTCATGATCGCGAAGTCGCCAGGGTAGAACCAACCGTCGATGAACCCGGTGGTCGTGCTGTTGGTTTTTAGCCAATAATCGGTTGGCATCCCCGGTTTGCGGTATCGGATGCGTCCGAGAATGTTGGGCGAAACCTTTTCACCGTTGTCATCAACGACCTCAAAATCGATGTCGTCCACCGGTTTGCCGAGATTGTTTGGTGCCTCAGGCTTGAATTTGCCTCGAGTCACCGTGCCAACCTCGGTTGAACCGTAGAGGTAGGTGGGGGTGATGCCAAAGTTGGTTTCGCTACGGCGGACGGTTCGCGAATCAAGCAGGCTGCCCGCGACCTGAATGACTTCTAGCACCGTTGAACTCTTGTTGCTCTCGGCGGCATCGAGAAGATCCTTAAGCCT
>CANGNZ010000086.1 GCA_947455435.1 Microbacteriaceae bacterium | reverse complement strand
TGATTACCGAGCCAGCAACTGGATCGCTCGCCGCCGCGTTGGCAGGGGCCTGAAAGCCTAGAAGGGTTACTGCTGCGGTTAGCGCAAGAGTGCCGAGTTTTTTGAACATTGAGTTTCTTCTCCGGTTATTTAGAGACATATCGCCAAACGGCGTAACGACTAAACATTACCCACCCTGGGGTGCAGGAAGGGGCTCTAATCAGGGGTTTTCCCCTAAGGTCGTGGCGAGCAAAAATCGACTATTTGGCCATCCACTTGGCGCGTTCGTCTGCATCCAGTTTCTCGATCGCGTAGCGCAACATTGTTCTCGGCATCGTTCGGAAGTTTTTGGCCAAAAAGGTTCGCAGAATCGAAATATCCCGATTGCCAATCTCGCGCAGCATCCAGCCAACCGCCTTGTGAATCAAGTCGTGTTCGTCATGCAGCAAGATCAAGGCAATGTGCTGCGGGACCCCAAAATCTAAAGCTCTGATGTTTGCGAAGGTGAACATAATCGCCAACCGACGTTCCCACAGTTTCTCGCTTCGTGCCAGGTTGAGAATCATCGTCTTTCGCGGGTGAACGACCAACCACTCGCCCATTTTTGGAGCAGAGGTGTCTACAAGGTCCCAATTATTTATTCGGCCTCGCATCGCAGCGTCCAGATAAAAGTTGAAGAGTTCCTCACGCTGGCGGTCGGTTTTCGCCTTCTCAAACTGACCAACAATAATGTGCAGCGCGCAAAGCCGATGTTCGTGAATCGGCGAATCGAGCAAGACGTCTAGCTCTTCAAGCGGTAAGCCTTTGTAGTGCTTGGCAATGCGGCGAGACTCGGGGACGCGCACTCCAACAAAGATGTCGCCCTCACCGTAGCCGCCAGGGCCGGTCTTGAAATACCCAGCTAGAAAGTCTGCGTCGCTTTGCGAAGCAACAGCGGCCAGTTCCTCCTGGACACTGGCCGCCGTCAACAACATTAGAAACTACTCAACATCGCCAATGACAATCAGCGAGTCGCCCTTTGCAGGGGTGAACTCGGTTGTCTTGGCAGGGTTGAGGCGAACACCGGTCGATGCATCGTTAGCCGACTCGGCTACAACGCGGTAACCGATAGCAGATTCACCGTGAGCCGCAGCAATAGCAACAAGTTCGGCGTAGGCAATCTTCTTGCCAACCGGCACATAGTGCTCTATCGGCTTCACGTTGATTGCTGCGCCATCTGCGTCGAAGAGGTCTTCGAACACCGGTGCTAGTGCAGGGTTTTCGCTGATTTGCGAGATTAGCAGTGCGGCAAGGTTGTCGCTGACAACGAGGTCGTCAACTGCGGCAACGCGAGCGAGCTCGGCCTTGCGTGAGTCGAGGATCTCGGCAACCAAACGAGTTGGCTCAACACCGTTGCCGGCTGCCTCAAACAGTTGGTTCATCTGAAGCATGGTCAGCATTGTCTGCGCGTCGGCTTCGGCCTCGCTGATTGCGTTGCGGTAACCAAGAACGATGACTTCGTCGTATCGCTTAGCCGAGGCGGCGGCGATAAGGTCGTCGATGTCGCCGGTTACGGCAGCGTGGGTGACCTTCACGTTTGCCCCGAAGCTGAGGTTGGCGAACAAAGCTTCATCAACGTATCGGTTCTGAGCCACGATGTGAACTGTCGACCCCTTAGGTAGGTAAGCGGCAAGTTCGGTTAGAACCGAGCGGCCCATAGACGACCAACCAATGAACAGAAGGTGCTCGGCCTTGCGCTTGATTGCAGCGCCAGGCTTGTAGTCCTTTGCCGCCTTGGTGGTCGAAACGCCGGTGTAGACAACCTTGTCGTCGTCTTCGGCGATAGCAATGACCTTCGAAAGGGCAGTTAGCTTGGTGGTGTTTTTAGGGTTAAGCGAAACAACACCGTTATCGTCAACCAAACCGATAACCGATGCGCCATTAAACGAAAGCAGGGCATCGCGGTAAGTCTTGCCGGCCAAAGCAGGGACGTTCTGGAAGTAAATCTCGTCACCATCGAAGTCGAGAAGGTCGAGGGTCACGGCTGCGAGGCCCGGCTGGCGCGAGGCCTGTGCGGTAACGCGAGCGATGACGTCGTGCGAACGAACGGCAATAACCTGGCCGTTGGTTGCGCTCTCGAGAGCCTCGGCGGTGTGGGCATCGTCGATTTCGGCGATGACCCTCAAAGTTGGGTTGGCCTTTACGGCCTTCACGGCGAGGACGGTCGAGACGACGGTGGCGTCACCGGTGTCGTCTGCGTCCAAGATGATGATCGACTTCGCGTTCGAAAGGTTCACACGCTTCAGGTCGGCCGGGTTGGTTGGGTCACCGGTGCGGGTAACAACCTTTAGTTTGCCGAGACCTTCGGCGCGAGCTTCGATCTCGTCTTGCATGAAGTCGCGCGACTCGTTAGAGAAGATCACAACGGTAGCCTTGCGAACATTGGCGTTAGCGATTGCGAGTTCTTTCAGGATAGGGAACACGCGGTTCGACCAACCAAGCACGAGGGTGTGGTTGCTCGCGATTACCGGACTCTTGCCTTTGCGAAGCTTCTCGAAGGTGCGCCCAATCAAACCAACGATGTAACCAGTGACGCTGGCGGTGATGGTGATCGTGACGACCCAGTAGAGCACACCGAGGATGCGCTCTGCCCAAGTAGGCTCGCCACCCTTACCGAACAGGGTTGCGAACGAACCCCAGAAGGTGTTGAAGTCGAGTGCGCCCAGTGGAGCGGTGTCGGCGTTCAAGAGCGCTGGGACTGCAAATAGTGCGTACTTGATGAACACGAGGATGATCGAGAACACGATCATCGCTGCAAACATCCAACCTACGAATGCGCCACCCTTGGCGATCGAGTTGTCGAAGAAGTAGCGAAACCGAGTGAATAGCCCAACCTTGGTTGCCTTTGGAGCGGCTGGTTCGCCCTGAGCGCCTTGGCCGTATGAACGTTCGTTGTTGTTTTCAGACATGCCCAAAAGTTTAGCCCCGCAACCAGCTTTTGTGGTTGCGGGGCTTCGCTTTTCACTACTTATTACTTATTGAACTTCAGGGCTGCTCCACGCTTGACCTTGGCATTGACTGCCGAAACTCGCCAGTCGAGCTTGGTCTTCAACTTGCTGTTGAACGACTTTGCGATTTCGCATGCGAGAGCGGCTCGCTTTAGACCGAGGGTCTTCTGCCAAGCCTTTCGGTTGCCCGGTGCGACGATGCCGGTGCAAGTAACCGTGGTTGCCTTGCTGTGAGCCTTGACCGCGGCCTTCACCTTGGCAACAAAGCCCAACGGGATCCACCAAGAGTCACCCGCGAATTCACCCATCGAGATTTCGGTTGGGGCGACCGGAGCAGGAGCTGCAGTTACCACGACACTGTTGCTCGAAAGTTTCACTGCTGTCAAGAAACCCTGTTTGCTGCCGGTTAGTTCGACGGTCACGGTCTTACCGATATCGCTGATGACTGGCTTGTACGTTGCAGCTGTTGCTCCGGCGATGTTGTTGCCGTCAAGTTTCCACTGGTAACCGAATGCGACACCAGAATCCCAGTTGCCCTTGCTGACGCTTAGCGCCTTGCCGACGTTGCCCGCCCCGACAATCGTCGGAGCGTCGGCGTTAGTGAGCGACGGCGTGCATGGATCTGTGTCGTAACCACTGTTCAGAATCGGGTATCCGTCGTTTACCCCCTGGCAAATAGCCCAGGTGCTTTCGCTGTTCCACTGAGTCGCGATTGCCCAACCATCGTTGTTGAAGTAGTCGAAAGATTTCGCATCAGCATCGGTATAAGGAACCTCGCCAGCCAAAAGGCTCGA
>CANGNZ010000085.1 GCA_947455435.1 Microbacteriaceae bacterium | reverse complement strand
TGCTTGCGCAATTTCCGTTGTTACGCCGTGTACGTTCGCTGCAACTTCTGGAATCTCAATACCAGGGTCGGCAAGCCACTCAAGGTCACGGCCAACGATGTTGCCTTGTGCGTCGAGTTCAACAGCGCAGGCGGTGACGATGCGGGCATCGTGCAAAACCAAGCCGGTTGTTTCGAGGTCAAAAACCGCGATTGATTTGCCCCACTCAGGAAGCTCTGGATCAAATAAGGTGTCGTTCACGATTGCAGACTACAAGCCGGCGCAGACATTAGCGCGAAAGGCGCGAGAATGCCCCTCTGGCGAGCTCTTCTGCCGCCCTGTGGTGATTGAGCGAAAAGATGTGCAAACCAGGCGCACCAGCCTCTAGAAGCTCTTTTGCGAAAGCTATCGAGTAGGCCATACCTATGTCTCTCGCCAGTTCGTCATCGGTAGCCGCCTGCAACTGTGCAACAAGCTCGGCGGGCACCTCTGCGCCGCTGAGTTCCGCCATTCGCAGCACACCCTTGGCGTTTGCGATTGGCATGACGCCAGGCACGATAGGAATCGTGACGCCGGCCTCGCGCGCTGCCGCTACAAGCTCGGTGTAAGCGTCCACTTTGAAAAAGAGCTGGGTGAATGCGTATTTCGCCCCAGCGTCTTGCTTCAGCTTCAACACCTTGATGTCTTGGGCGAGATTCGATGACTCGGGGTGAATTTCGGGGAAGGCGGCGACACCCACCTCCATGTCTGAATGCTCTTGAACCTGCTGCACGAGTTCGAGTGCCGTTTTTAACTCTCCCTGCGAGAGAGCGTCTGGGTTGTTTTTTGGGGCATCGCCGCGGATCGCCAAAATTGCGGCCACACCGGCATCCTCGAAGGCGCCGATGGTTGCTCGGGTAGAAGCGTAGGTAGCACCAACGCAGGTCAGGTGACCGATGGTCGGAATTCGTGATGCCATGCGCGCCAAGACGGCCAAAGACTTTGATTGGTTTGACCCACCGGCTCCATACGTTACCGAGACGAAGTCGGGAGAAAGTTCGAGAAGCGAATCAAATGAGCGCCACAAAATGGACTCGCCGTTTTCGTCCTTCGGCGGAAAAAACTCGAAGGAGAGCGTGGGTTCGCTCTTAGAAATTAGTTCGGCAATCATCAAGTAATTCTAAACAAAGCGACAGTTTAGAATTGACGGTAATGTTTACTCCCCGCGCGCAGGCACTACTTGAGGCTATATCGACCCGAGTGGTGGTCGCCGATGGCGCAATGGGCACGATGATCCAAGAGGCCGCTCCAAGCCTTGACGACTTTCAACAACTTGAAGGTTGCAACGAGGTACTGAACGTCACTCGACCAGACATCATCAAAGCCATTCACCGCAGATACCTCGACGCCGGTTCGGAGGCCATCGAAACCAACACCTTTGGCGCAAACCTCGCCAACCTGGGGGAGTACGGCATCGAGGAGCGCATCGGTGAGCTTGCCGAGGCCGGCGCACGGCTGGCTCGCGAGGTAGCTGACGAATACGACAACCGGTGGGTTCTCGGATCAGTCGGCCCCGGCACCAAGCTACCGAGCCTCGGGCACGCAACTTTTAGAGTCTTGCGCGACGCCTACCAAGAGCAGGTTGAAGGTCTCCTTCGGGGTGGCGCAGACGCCGTCCTAATCGAAACCTCGCAGGACCTTCTGCAGGCAAAGAGTGCAGTAATCGGCTCGAAGCGCGCAATGGTCAAGCTTGGCGCCAAGCTACCGATCATCGTCTCGGTAACCATCGAAACCACAGGCACCATGTTGCTCGGCAGCGAGATCGGCGCCGCACTCACAACTCTCCAAGCGCTCGGCATCCAAGCAATAGGACTCAACTGCGCCACCGGCCCAACCGAAATGAGCGAACACCTTCGCTATCTCGCAAAATTCTCTGAACTACCGCTCGTAGTGATGCCGAACGCGGGGCTGCCGGTGCTGGCTGGCGACGGCGCTTACTACCCGTTGACAGCAGAAGAACTCGCGCAGGCTCAGGTGCAATTCGTCTCTGAGTACGGCGCGGGTCTGGTTGGTGGTTGCTGCGGAACAACACCCGAACACATCGCAGCAGTTGCTGCCTCAGTTCGTGAACTCAAGCCGTCCCGACCAAAGCTTGTTGACGAACCAGGACTTTCGAGCCTTTACCAGCACCAGCCCTTCGACCAGACGATGACATACCTATCGATTGGCGAACGCACCAACGCAAACGGTTCGAAGGCCTTTCGCGAAGCGATGCTCGCCGAAAACTGGGACGAATGCCTTGAGATCGCGAAATCGCAAACCCGTGAGGGTGCGCACGCGCTAGATGTGTGCGTCGACTATGTTGGCCGCGATGGGGTCCGCGACGCTCGCGAGCTAATCTCTCGCCTAGTCACCGCCACCACGTTACCGCTTGTCCTTGACTCGACTGAGCCTGGCGTCCTAGAAGCCGGCCTCGAATGCACCGGCGGACGCGTGATGATCAACTCGGTCAACTACGAAGACGGAGACGGGCCAACTTCTCGCTTTGCAAGAATCATGCCGCTGGCGAAAGAGCACGGAGCCGCCGTTGTTGCTTTGACAATCGATGAAACGGGTCAGGCGAGAACGGCCGAGCACAAGTTTGAGATAGCAAAGAGACTCATTGAAGATCTGACTGGCAACTGGGGTATGCGGGTTGCCGACATCACCGTTGACACTCTGACCTTCCCGATTGCTACTGGTCAAGACGAGACTCGCCGCGACGGTATCGAAACAATCGAAGCGATCCGCAGGCTTCACGAGGCCTACCCTGGCGTTCAGTCAACTCTCGGCATTTCTAACATTTCGTTCGGCTTGAATCCAGCCGCAAGACACGTGCTCAACTCGGTGTTTTTGCACGAGTGTGTGAACGTCGGCCTCACCTCGGCGATCGTTCACGCGGCTCGAATCATGCCACTGAGCCAGATTCCCCAAGAGCAAAAAGAAGCGGCGTTGGATCTGATCTACGACAAGCGCGAATATGACGCGGACGGCACTGTGACGTTCGACCCGCTGACCCGGTTGCTTGACCTTTTTTCGGGTGTAGATAGCGCTGCCGCACGTCAAACACGTTCAGCTGAACTCGCTGCCATGCCACTTGACCAGAGACTTCAGCGTCGAATCATCGACGGCGAACGCAAGGGACTCGAAGCCGACCTTGACGAAGCGCTCATCACGATGACAGCGCTCGAAATCATCAACCTGCACCTACTCGAAGGCATGAAGGAAGTAGGTGAGCTGTTCGGTCGCGGCGAGATGCAGCTACCGTTCGTCTTGCAATCTGCCGAGGTCATGAAGGCTGCGGTTGCTCACCTAGAGCCGCATATCGAGAAAACCGATGACGCGGGCAAAGGCAAGATCCTTTTGGCAACCGTTCGCGGCGACGTGCACGACATTGGTAAAAACCTCGTCGACATCATCTTGAGCAACAACGGCTTCGACACCGTAAACATCGGTATCAAGCAATCGATCGGCGACATCCTCAAGGCCGCCGAAGAACACAACGTCGACGTGATCGGTATGAGTGGCCTGCTCGTAAAGTCGACCCTGATCATGCGCGAAAACCTCGAAGAGATGAACCTCCGCGGCGTGGCAAAGCGTTGGCCGGTCATTCTCGGCGGAGCAGCACTTACTCGAGCATTCGTAGAGCAAGATTTAGCCGAAATTTACGATGGCGAAGTTCGCTACGCACGCGACGCATTCGAGGGTCTAAAACTCATGGATCACCTGGTTCGCAGACAACGCGGTGAAGATGTTCAGCTACCAG
>CANGNZ010000084.1 GCA_947455435.1 Microbacteriaceae bacterium | reverse complement strand
TTTGAGGTTGGCGCGTTCACGACCATGACGCCGGCCGCGGTTGCCGCCTTGATGTCTACGTTGTCGAGGCCAACACCGGCGCGGGCGACAACCTTGAGTTTTGGTGCCGCGGCGATTGCCTCGGCGTCTACCTGAGTTGCCGAGCGAACCAGGATTGCATCTGCGGTGGCAAGTGCCTTGAGCAGCGCGGGGCGGTCGGTGCCGTCGACGTTTACAACATCGAAGTCCGGGCCGAGGGCCTCAACGGTTGCTGGCGAAAGTTCTTCTGCGATCAAAACGACTGGCTTAGACAAAACGCATCCTCTTGGTAAGTGTGTGGTTTTGGCTGCAACTCCGGAGCCTGTCTAAATCGTATCTAGGACGCATCCGCGAAAAATTATTTGATGTTTCAATAAATGTAAGTTATCTTTCAAATTGTGAAACCGACACCTGCCGCCCTGTCACCACTGCTCAAGAGCGATGCTCAAGGGCTGATTCTGGCGCAGCTTTTTATGAACCCTTCAGACGGTTACTCGATAAGCGACCTAGCCAGATTTGCCAAGGTCAGCGTGCCAACCGCGATGCGCGAGGTTGATCGCCTGCTCGATGGCCGGCTCGTAACCGAGAAAACCTTTGGGCGAGCCAGGCTGATTCAGGTCAACTCAAAGCACCTGCTGTACGAAGCCATAAAACAAATAGTTTCTTATTCATACGGCCCGCTAGCCGTTTTGCCATCTGCGCTTTATTCAATCGACGGCTTGGAGAGAGCCTTCATTTACGGCCCGTATGCCGCGCATCTGCGGCACGAGCTAGGCCCTGACCTCCACGAAGTTGACCTGCTACTCGTTGGCTACATGAACCGAATCGAAGCCTCAAAGTCTGCCGAGCGAGTGGAGGGCTACCTCGGGCGCGCGGTCAACGTGCAGTTCGTCGGTTCAAGCGAATGGCAAAAGGGCGAGACCGACTTCGTGAAAGAAGTGCAATCCCGCCCAATCGTCGAGCTAGCTTTAGCCGATTAGGCCCTTTACACCGCTGACTTCACCCTTAACCTCGGTGAAATCCTTCACGATCGCCTTGTTCACGAAATATGTCTTCGAATCAATGGTTGCCAGGTGCTTCTCAAGATCTGCAAGGTAGTGGCGAAGGCTGGCGTCAAACTCGGCCTTCGTTTTCTTGGACATCTGCTGCAAGTAGCCGTGAGTGAGAGTCAGGTCGAGGTTCGCCGGAACCGTTACGTCTTCGAGCTTCAAGTTGTTCTTGGTGAACCAGTCATGAAGTTTCTGCTTCTGAACCTGCGAGTAGTCCTGCAACTCTGCCGAGTAAGACCGAACTCCAGCGCTATCGCTGTTAGCGATAGCCATTCGGGCAACGGCAGCCAACTGGATGTCGAGTTCGTAGACGGCTCTAACCTCAACAGCAGCTTTCTTGGTTTCTTCGCTCGGGCCTGGCTTGAAGTTGGCAACACCGACTGCAACACCGACAGCAACCACTGCAACAACCAAAATCGACACCAACATGCGCCACTGTTTTTTATTCAACTCAAGACTCCAGACTCGGGGCTAAACCCTTCTTGAACAAATATAACCGCCGGTTACTGGTTGAGTGCTACGTTCGCCGTCCAGTCGTTGTCACGAATGTCTGACAAGTTGTAGTCAACGAATCCGCGGTGCGAAACCTGAACCGAATAGCCAAGATCGTCGTTTGGCACATCGTTAAAAGTTGCATTGAACTTGCACTCAATCTGCTTAGACGAGAGAGAGACAAGATCATATGTGTCATTCTCAAGCGAGCCGGTAAAGGTTTCGTGGTTGCTGCGGCCAACCATGGTCACCGTGGTGCCCTCCGAAATGTCGCTGTATCCGTTCTGTCCCTCGCACTTGCCCGTCGATGAGGTTAGTTTCAAACCAAAAACGTAATCGTTGTCCCAACTGCAGTGCCAGCTGTCGGTCGTGCCCGTACAGGAGTCTGCATTGTCGTAAAGACTGAAAGCGATGTGAATCGTGCGAGTGATGGCAACCGAAAGCCCTACATTCGCGACCCCTGTTGAGAAGTCACTCGAAGTGATTGAACCAACCGACTTACCCGCGGCATCAAGGGCGTAGGTGGCGTTTGGGTTGAGGCTGATCTGACCTTCACCAACACAGCCGCCCGATGCTCCCGTAACGTATTTGAGCTTAAGCAGACCGGCAACAGAACCATTGCTTGAATTCTTAACGGTTAGAAATTTTGGAGTGAGGGAGGTGGCATCTGACTGAATCGCGCAGTCTGGTGTGAAGACGCCGCCATTGGTGGCCGTAACAGCAAGTTTGACGTTTACTGTTTTAGGCAGGTTGACCACAACCGCGGCTAGCGAGCCGAGCACCAAGACTCCTGCTGCGATCATCGCGATAAGCCCATTGCGAGTCTTGAAAAAGTTTGGCTTAGCCTGCACTGGCGGTTGACTGTATGTTGGCGCAGCCACCGGCTGGTCGAGCCCGACGCCGCAGTTGCCGCAAAACTGAGTGCCTGCAAGGTTGTTGGTTCCGCAACTAGGGCAAAACATGATTCCTCCAAAACTTGAGTCGTTAAGGGGATGCCACTCCCCCAACGCCAACAATCTAGCCAATTAATAGTTGATTGGGCAAGAAGAAACCTGTACAAAAACAAACTAATCAATTGTGAGTGATCATTGGCGAATGCCCAAACACAATCTCTTCATCGGCAGTGGGGCAACCAAAAATGCGCCTTGAAAGATCAATCATGCAAGACGTATGTTCTGATTGATGCCACGAGTTGTCTTGTTTGCCTGCGTGGCCCTTTGAGTGGGGAGAAAAAATCGCAATAGCAATCACAATTAGCGGCAGCGATACAACCAACGTCGAGATAGTCACAAAAATCCGATTCCTAGTAACACGCAACATAGATATCCTTAAAAGTTGATGTCGAAGCGGGCAACTCTGGTATGGCTATCGCGCTGTAGGTATTGAAATTTATCATTGAAACCCTGGTTTCAGCTTCTGACCCCATAGTTCCCCAGGTTTTTGTTTGTTCATCCATGACTCTGACACCTGCCCAATTGATAAAGTCAAAATTCAGCAAATTAGCCAAAACGCCATTGACTAATGGTCGTTCGTCAATCCATTCGGCGGTGCTTCCGTCGTAGTAGAAACTGCCATCAACCAGAACTTTGAACGGTTTCGCAAGATTGTTGACGCCAGTCGTCGTGTTCGAGAACGTGACTACCACCGTTCCTGACGTCGAGCTGCGGGTTGGGTCTGGAATGTAAATCAATTGAGTATCCAAAACATCACCAACATGTACCGGAACTGTTGAAATAGTCCAACCAGCTGGCCCTGCTTGCGGCGAGAGAATCATTACCCATAGAAAAGGAGTATTGCTAGTTGGCCCTATGCCAAACCCCGCCTGGATAAGTTTGGAACTGTTTACGCCTCCGATACCGACCCACGATCCCAATTCAGATTTAGAACAGGTTCGTGTAAAACTTGGAATTGTTACCCTCGCCTCAACAGCTCGATAGCTGACACCTGAGGGTGCACTAACCATGTAGCCAGACCAGTTCATCGTGGATAGACTCGGCAGGTAAAGCGCTAGGTCATCACATAAACCATATGTGAGCAGACTGGCGTCAATCGGCATTCCGGAATAATCATCAGTTATGTCATTGGTCGAGCAACTAGTGACCGAGCTAATGTCGTCGGCCATAGCCGCAATTGGCATCGAAATTAAGCCAATGGAAACTAATAATGAAGCGAGTAGTCTTTTCATGTCAAATAGATTACTGTGCATTATCTGAAATAACAAAAATTTTCGTAAAAAATAAAAACCCCGCAACCTTTCGGCGGCGGGGTTTTCTTGAAACTAGTTCTAGCGCTTGGTCGAACCCTCAACGAAGTCTGCTTCGTTTTCTGAGTTGCGCAGCCATGAGAACAGCTTGCGAAGTTCGCGGCCAACCTTTTCGATTGGGTGCGACTCGCCCT
>CANGNZ010000083.1 GCA_947455435.1 Microbacteriaceae bacterium | reverse complement strand
GTTGCCACCCTCTGAGACCAAAGAAGTTGGCGGTTCGCCGCTCTCGATCTCTCAGGTTGCGTTGACGTTTGGTGGGCTCAACCCGGCCCGCGATGCCGTCTACGAGGCGCTGAAGGCCCTGTGCGAGCACCCTGAAGAGGCAGCTAAGCTTCTAAAGCTGGGTAAGAAACAACTTGACCAGATCGAAATCAACCTCGCCGTTCAAGATGCCCCCACTATGCCGGCAATCAACCGCTACACCGGCACGCTCTACGACGCCATTCACGGCCGAGGTCTCAAAGGCACTCCTACCGAGCACAACCAGATAACCAAAGAGATGTTTGATCGTGCTAAGGACACCGTCTTGATCCAATCGGCACTCTTCGGCCTGATTCCGGCAACGAACCTGATCCCCAACTATCGACTAAGCGGTACAACCAACCTGCCAGGCATCAGCCTCAAAGACACTTGGACGCCAGCCCACGAACCGATCTGGAGACGTCTCGAAAACGGCCCGATCATCGACCTTCGATCCAAGGCCTATGCCGAACTCGCGCCTATTCCTGAAGACGTTGAGAACTACTGGGTCGAGGTTCTTGATGCCAACAGCGGTAAAGCTTTGAACCACTTCAACAAGAAGGGCAAGGGTCAGCTGGTAAATGCGGTTCTTTCGGCGAAGACCGAACCGAAGACCGTTGCTGATTTGGTCAAGATTGCAAAGAGCAACGCCCTCCGACTCGAGGAGTCGAAGGGCGAGTTGCGCCTATTTGTCTAGCTCGGCCAGCGCATTTACGTCTCGGTACCAGGTTCCAGATGAGCCAACCAAGTGGTAACTCGGCACTAGATAACCCTTGTATGCCCCAAGGGTCAACTTCGCAGATGTGACAGTAGCCGAAGGCTTGCCTACTGGAGGAGCCCAAGGGAAGAAGTTTCCTGCTTGTTGGTACGTCCATTGTCTGTAGTCGTCCGCTCTCGCGACCGCTGCCTTAGGGCTCAAGATTGCGAATTTACCTAGGTCTTTGAGAGTTCCTAGAAATCCTTTGGCATCGTCTAATACGCCGTCTTTAAACCAGGCAGCGCGCCAAATGATTGGGCTTTCCTCGCCACCAATCAACAAACTTGCGGTTGCAGTCGCAGAGCCATCTTTTTCTCTTTCAATTGCAATGACCTTTTCGGATCCCTTGAAGCCGCCGGCAGAGAAAATCTCGATTGCGCGCTGCAAGTAATAGTCATCGCCCAGGTGCGCATTTTTGATTTCGCAGTTACCAGGTTGTTTGGTGTCCACGCAGATTCCGTCGACGCTCAATGTGTGAGTGAGATTCTGATACAACCATTGACCAGTTGTTGGCGAAACTGTGAGGCTGTCTCTCTGGGAGTCTTCGTTCATAACGTATTGACTTGTCAAGTCGCCAATCTCATATTTGTAGCCAAGGATATCGGCAAGAGTCCTTTTTCTGGCTTCTAGATTGTCTACCGGCTCAAGTTTCCAGACAGTTGCAGAGTCTGCCTGGTCGCTTAAATCTGGCGATGGTGAGAAGCTGACGCCTGCTTCAATCATCGGGCCAGCAGTAGTCCCACTATTCATGACTGGATTGGACGGTGTCGGGAAACTAAAAACGCGCGGCGAACCGTGCTGACTCCCTGAGGCGAGAAACGCGAATGTAATTGCTATCGACGCCGCAACTGGGAGAACTAAGGCTGCCATATTGCGTTTCGGCGCCGAAATAGCTGGACTCAGAATTTCGGCATTTAGGTCCGGTGGAGTGATTATTGTTTCTTCGCGTAAACGCTTAAGGTTTTTGTTTTCCATATCCTGCATGTGTTAGTGCTCCTCGGTTTCTTTCAGGAGTTCGTCGAAGTTCTTTCGCGCCCGGCGCAACCTGATGCTTGCTGCGTTATTTGATATGCCGAGGGCCAGGGCGATCTCTGGGGTGGTGAGCTGTTCGTAGGCGGCAAGAGCCAGAACGGCTCTATCTTTGGCGCTGAGCTGGCTCCAAGCCTGTTTGATGGCAAGGTCTGCTATCACCAAGTCTTCGGCTGAAGGAGCTGTGGCGTCGGTGTCGAAAAGGGAAAGCGTTAGGGCTGTGACTTTGCGACGGTGGTTTGAAACCACAAAACCCGAGATTTTATAAAGCCATGGAAGTTCTCTGCCTTCTGGGCAGTTGGCGCGTTTCTGCCAGGCGATTTCGAAAATCCTCGAGGCGAGATCTTCGATGTCGTTTGCGTGCACACGATAGGTGAGGTACTTCGACACCTTTGGCAGGTGCTGCCTGAAAGTCTCGGTGAATTCTTGGCTGTTCATAGGCCTCCCTAATGCTTATGTAACAGAACCGCTAATTCTTTCTAAAGCAATTTTCGGAGTGATCTTCGACCATGCCAATGGCCTGCATCAGCGCGTGCATGGTGGTTGGGCCAACAAAGTTGAAGCCGAGTTTGCGAAGTGCTTTGCTCATTGCTTCTGACTCGGGGCTTTTGGTGAGGTCTCTTCGGTCTTCGGTTGGGGTGAAGGATCTTACGAATGCTTCGATGCCGCCTTCTAGCTCTTTGGCAATCTTGGCATTGTTGATTACTGCCTCGATCTTGCCGCGGTGGCGAATGATGCCGTCATTTTGCAGCAGGCGCTCGACGTCCTGGTTGGTCATCTTGGCGACCTTGGCTATTTCGAAGCCGTGGAATGCTTCTCTAAAGCCTTCTCGGCGCTTGAGGATGGTTAGCCACGAGAGCCCGGCTTGGAAGCCTTCGAGGCTCATGCGCTCAAACATGGCGTCGTCACCGCTGATCGGTGAGCCCCACTCGGTGTCGTGGTATTCGATGTAGATTTCGTCGCTGGTGACCCAGCTGCAGCGCTGCACTAGTCCTTGGTTTCGATTTGTTCGAGCTCTAGGAGCCAACGCTTGGTTGGGATGCCTTCGCCGCCCGAGTAGCCGGTGATCTTGCCCGAAGCGCCGAGAACTCGGTGGCACCCGATGATTAGGGGGATTGGGTTGGAACCAACGGCACCACCAACTGCGCGGCTTGCCTGAGGTTTGCCGATCTCACGTGCGATGTCGGCATAGCTGAGAACCTGCCCGAAGGGGATTCGGGCGATCTCGTTCCACACGCTCTGTTGAAACGTGGTGCCGCGGGCCTCAAAACTGAAAGTGAATTCTTTGCGCTTGCCCTTGAAGTATTCGGAGAGTTGCTTTTCGGCCTCTTTCAGAACCTTGGCTTTGCCGGAGTTTGGCCCAGGGGTCTTCGCCATGGTTAGTTCGACGATTGTTTCGCCATCGGCGGTGAGGTTGATGTGGCCGACGGGTGAGCCAAAGGTTGATGTGGAAATCATGAGGTTAGGGTAACAGGCAAAAGAAAAGGCGACCCGTGTTTCCACAGGTCGCCTTTTTTCCTTGGTTTAGTTCTGCTTCCACTGCACCAATTTTGAATCGACAGCCATTCCTCTGTAGGTGCCACCATTCCAATAAACGAAAAGGTAGCTCGGGACGTACCACTCATCGCCATTCTGCGCGTAGATTCGGGTATACATAGGTACGGCCTTGATTACTTTTTCTGAAGGACTGGAATTGTCCGGCTTTATGCCCCTGTTGAGAAAAGTCTCGACCCAGTTAGTTTCGCTGTGCGTTGCTTCATTAAGGGTGTCTTGGACCGTAAGCAGTTTTTCGGTGGCCATGACTTCGTAGTCCGAGATCAAACCGCCAGCTGACTTTACGTTACCTGCGCTGTCGATTTGGATCTGGACAGCGCTCTCTCTCAAGGCCCCGTTCACCACGTCGTAAATCTCAACCCAACTGCCACAGTAGACGTCGCTGTGTGGCGCAGTGCTGTAAAGGTCGAGATAGTTGAAGACCAAATCACCGAAGTTAATGTTTTCAGCATCGGCATATCTCTTGAGAATGGCTACAACGGAAGGATTGGGGCCGTTTTTGCTGCCTTCCATTTCGTTGCAATCAGGATTTTGGGCTGCGTCTGCATTTATGTACTTAAAGCCACCAAGATTTCCAGAT
>CANGNZ010000082.1 GCA_947455435.1 Microbacteriaceae bacterium | reverse complement strand
CGACTGGGTTCTGGGTTGCGATAACCAAGAACGGGGTGCCGAGTGCATACTCCTTCTTACCAACGCTCACAGCGCCTTCCTCCATCGCCTGAAGCAACGAAGACTGAGTCTTGGGCCCAGCTCGGTTGATTTCGTCGGCTAGGACGATGTTTGCAAACACCGGACCTGGCTCGAAGGTGAACTTTTGGTCTTTCTGGTTGTAGATGTCCATACCGGTGACATCGCTCGGCAGAAGGTCAGGCGTGAACTGAATACGCTTGTTTTCACACTTGATCGTCTCGGCGATAGCACGGGCAAGAGCGGTCTTACCAGTACCTGGGAAGTCTTCGAGAAGCACGTGCCCCTCTGAAACCATCGCCGCAAGTACTAGGCGAATCTCCTCACGCTTACCGAACACCGCCTTTTCAACGTTGTCGCTAATCAGGTCAAAACCGCGCTTGAACGCTACGACCTGTTCCTTAGTTAGTGCCATTTCTTACCTTTCCTCTAACTTTCTAACAAGTGACATCGAATGTCACCTGAACCTTGTCTAGACCACTGGTTGTGCCACCATTCGGTTGCAGCCAGAAGCGAAGCTTCTTCACCGTCAAGATGTTGCCCCTCAACCTGAAGTACGAGAAGCCGTCGAGCGGAGTCCAAGTTGTCGAGCCATCCAACTGGTATTCGGCAGCGAAATCTCCGCTGACGATTGAGTCTGGCGTAGCTCCCAACCAACCAGCCAGGCCGTCGCCCTCGACACCAAAGTTGAGCAACTGCGCCGCTGCCTTAGGTGCGAGGCAGGTTCGTTCGGCACCGGTTGCGTCGGCATTGGCTAGGAATGCGCGCTTGACACGAATCTGCCAAGACTTTGTATCGTCTTGCGCCTTCACAAGGGCCTGACCAGCACTACAGATTGTTCCAGAAGTGTTGCAGTAGCGGACCTTGATAATCGGCTTGGCGCCCCAGTATTCAGAGTAAATGCTGTCACGCCAGTCGCTCGCGTTGTTCGGGTTGCTCGAATACTGAACCTTCATACCATCGGCCGGAGCCTGCGATTTAGCAAGCTTGACTACCCAACTGTAAAGGTACTGGCCCGTGGATTGCGTGGCAGCAGCCAACTCAACTTTGTATTCGAAGTCGCCATCGTTAGGGTCCTGGATAGTCGACAAAGTGTTTGGCGCTAGAGACTCAGAAAGCTTGAAGCCATTTGAGTAACAAGCCTTTGCGTGATACGTAACGTTCTGAAGTAGCCCTGGTACATCCGGGGAAGTTAGGTCTGAGACCTGATCGTTGAATGCGCGATCTTCGGCGTACTTAACCACAGAACCGGCGAGAGATTCGACGGTGAGGCTGTTGGTTGGTTCGTCGAAAGTGCAGGTTGGCGCCTTGGTTCCCGGCCAGAAAACGTATGCAACCTTGGCTGTGCGAATGCTGTACTTGCGATTGGCATTGTGAAGCGTGATCTTGCCAAAGTACGGTGCGCTGTCGCCAATGATGGCGGCCGCAGATGTACCCACCTCTGGGGCACCCGAAACTCGAACCGTAATCGAAGTGCTTGAGTTGTCGATTGAGCCTTGAACTGGGGCTGGTATCGCGCCCTCGGCACGCACGCTCACGGTGGTTGCAGTGCCCGGCTTTGCCGAAAGTTGGAAGTTGCGAACCTTGTAGTCACCGGCAATAATTTCGGTCTTCGCCGCGGTGCCACCTTCACCGGTAATCACGTACTTGGCAGCAAGCGGGTCCACCTGCGGAGTCAACGTAACTGCAAGAACACCCATGTCGGTTGCAGTTTCGCGGCCTAGTACCGTGTGGGCATCGATCACGTCTGGTGTGATTTGTCGCAGTTTTTCATAGGCGTAGATTCCAGCACCGACGCACGCGGCAGATTCACCGATGACGTTCTTCGCGGTTACCGAGAACGAGTGGAGGTTATCTTTATCGGTCCCGTGGAATGGGCGAAGGTCTTCGATCTTCGGGCAGGTGGTTACAGTTTCATCGCCCTGTCTGGTGCAGTTCGCGACCACCCTATTGCCTTCGCGCACAACGTATTCGGTGACCTGGTTTTCGCCAACACTGAAATCACCCGCCTTGATGCGGATGGTTACGGTGGTGCGGCTAAAGCCCACCTGCTCGACGCGCAGCGGGGCCAATGGAACACCCTGCAGGTCGATACTCACCTTTAGAGCACCCTTCTTACCTTCGGTGTCTAGTAGTGCGCCGGCACCTGTGAGAGTTGGGCAGGTTTGGGTAGTCGGAGTGCCTTTTTTGACATCCCAAGTAGCGGTTACGGTGTTGATGTCGGTGACCTTCACCTTGACACCGAGGCAAATGAGGGTTTCGCCTGTCTTGTAGTTTGCGGTTCCCTTACCGAAACCGAATGGCATGAACTTCAGTGGCTCTGGGAACGCGTTGACGACACCGGTTAGGTCGCTGACATGAAGTGAGCAGCTACCGGATTTTACGCTGCAACTTTTGTTGTCGAAGGTCAGCGTTGCCGCCGGTTTAGCGTTGGGCGATTCGCCAACGATCACGGTAATCAATCCAAAGGTTTGGAAGCTGCCAACCTGAACCTTGAATTGGTCCTCTTCACGCGCGTCAGAGCCTGGGACGACCGAGAATGTCATAACGTCGGCGGCTGGGCCAGTGGAATCGATGCTCGAGCCCTGCGCGTGGGTAACCTTCCAGCCAAAAGTCGCATTCGTTTGATCCCAAGAGACCATGCTCTTGAGGTCAACGGTTTGGGTTGAACCTGGCATCACTTCGACGGTGACGTTGTTGAACAACGGCTCAGGGTTTTTAGCCTTCACATGGATGCGAAGCGGGACAAGGCTGTAATTTTTCTCACCGACGTAGCGAATTGGCACAATACAGACGTCGTTGAACTTTGTGCCGCCGTTGCCGGCGCTATAGGTGACGGTTGTGCCGCCCTTGAACGAGCAGCGGCCCTCTGGTCGGCCATTGTCTGAGTTCGCAACATTATTGGAGTCAATCTCTACGTTCGCACCAGGTGCCGTGGCGATCCAGTCGAGAACATTTTGGTCGGCGGTAGCGCCTTCGTCGATCTCCCAAACCTGGTTTACGTCGCGAAGGTTGATGATCCTCGACTCAGCAGGTATGTGCAAAATTCCATAGGTGTAGACGTCCTGTTGGGCGTAGTTTTGACCGGCCAGTTTGAAGACGACAAATGTAGCAGCGGTTGGCGCATTACCTATGATCGTGCTGTCTCCGCTAACCCTGAAGCCATGAGCGTTACCTACGATGCTCAGTTTCAGGTTGCCAGGATCGCCGGTCAGCCAGGTGACCTTGTTCGTTCTGACGTCAATTCCCGCAGTTCCAAGCGACGCGCGCTGCTTTGCATCGACAAAGGTGTCTTGAACCTCGGGGTAATCCGGCACGGCCTTTTTGGTTACTCGAACGAGAATCGAACCGAGCGAAACGTTTCCGAAGCCATCCTTGACCGAGTAAACGTAGTCGAGTTCGCTCGCCTGAGCCGCCGCGGTAATCGTGACCGTTCTGGTTTTGTCGTCTTTGGGCTGATCGGCGATAAGCGCTGCGGAGGTTTTGTAGGCTTCGGTTCCCTCTTTGAGGTTCGGCTTCACCGAACCAACAACAAGCTTCAAACCCTTGCCGTTCGGGTCGTAGTCGTTAGCGGTCGGATCAAATACGGCCTTGCCATCGGTGCCCGCAACGAGGTCAACCACATCGACCATGGTGACTGGCCCACCGGTTTGGTACTTACCGAAGATACCGACCTTTACCCAACCGTTGCTCGTGCCACCCTGGCCGTCATTTACGGTGTAGCTGAATGAGTCCTGGCCTTCCTGGCCCGGAATCACTGTGTAAAAGACGGAGTTACCCTTGGCGCTGACGGTGGCAAAACCCTTGCCCGCGGTACTCTGGCCAACACCCGTGATCGAGACTGTGTCGCCGTCTGGGTCGATACCGTTTAGAGGAATAGGGATCTCGACCGTAGCGTATGAGGTGACACGGGCTTTTAGGGTTGGTGCAATCGGAGCCTTGTTACTGCTCTTTGATGTGACGTTTACGGTGAAACCTGCACT
>CANGNZ010000081.1 GCA_947455435.1 Microbacteriaceae bacterium | reverse complement strand
GGGCCATCGGCAACGCAATGATTGCGATGATTAGGGCGCTTTGAAGCCGATTGCGCTTCACCGAGCGGCGAGCGATCCTTAAAGCGATCGCGTTTTGTGTGATTCTGCCCACGGTTATGCGCCGAACTGCTCTGGGGTAATTGTGTTGCTCATTTCTTCGACAATCTGGCCATCGCGAATCACAAGAATTCTGTCTGCCCAGGCTGCCAGTTTTGCATCGTGGGTGACCAGGACGCCCGCAATGCCGGCATCGATCCGCTTTCGAAGCGCTCTAATCACCGCTTCCGAGGTTTTTGAGTCGAGTGCACCAGTCGGCTCGTCGGCAAGTAGCACCTGACGCGGGCCAACAAACGATCTGGCGATTGCCACGCGCTGACGCTGACCACCAGAAATTTCGTCTGGAAATCTGTCGGCGAGTTCACCGATGTCCATGCTTTCTAGCGCGTCCATGGCAGCCTTGCGCGCCTTGCGCACCTTCACGCCGTCAAGTTCTAGTGGCAGCGCCACGTTTTCAATGACGGTCAACGAAGGAATCAGGTTGAAGTCCTGAAAGACATAACCGATTGTTTGGCGGCGAAGGGTTGCCAACTGGGCTGGCTTGAGTGTTGGCAAACTGTTGTCGATGATGCGCACGTCGCCCGTGGTTGGCACCTCGAGCCCACCGGCGATGGTTAGAAGGGTTGACTTGCCTGAGCCAGAAGCGCCCATGATGGCGACCAACTCACCCTCCTTCACCTGAAAGCTGGCTCCGCGAAGGGCGTGAACCTCGTTCTCGCCTGTTCCGTAAGTTTTTTGAACATCAATCAGTTCTAGTAGCACCTTGCTCATGATTCCCCTTAGTTGGCCTTGGTCGGGCGCCCGCGCTTTGCCGGCACCGAAAGTGATTGGTTTGGGTTTAGACCTCTAGCCGCAGTGCGAGCGAGAGTGCCTTCGATGTGCTCGAGCCAACGCAACTCGGCTTCGCAGTTGAAGATGTTGAGATCGGCAACCAGCAACCAGGGAAGCTCGGCAGGGTCGTGCTGATCGACATCGCGCTTCGTCGCGGTTATGGCTTGGAGGTTGCGCATGGTTTGAACTCGCTGGGCATGAACGAGTTTTTCTACATCGCAACCCGGAATCGTTACGGCCAATGCCAGTTTCATCGCGAGCTCGTTGCGCGCCTCGGGGCTTGAAGGTATTGCAGTTGTCAGCCACTCTTGGGCCTCAACAGATCCGCTCGGCGTAACCCGGTAGCGGGTCTGACCCTGGTCGTTCGAGCCAGCTGACTCAACCAAGCCGTCGCGCTCTAAGCGCTCAAGGGTCGAATAGATCTGGCCGATATTGATTTGCCAGCTGCCGCCGGTTCGAGAATCGATTTCTTGGCGCAGTTGGTAGCCGTGGCACTCACCTAGGGTGAGCACCGCAAGGATGCTTGCTCTAACACTCATGGGTTAATAATGCATACTAAGTATGCAATATGCAAGTTAACCCGTTATCGAGTCCCAACCAACCTCACCAAGCGGCGACTCGTCG
Source organism: Microbacteriaceae bacterium (assembly GCA_947455435.1). Taxonomy (GTDB): domain Bacteria; phylum Actinomycetota; class Actinomycetes; order Actinomycetales; family Microbacteriaceae; genus Rhodoluna. The sequence goes on along the minus strand of CANGNZ010000081.1, from coordinate 2,675 downwards.
AGGTAAACACCCGAGCCTTCGGCAACGTAGCCGATCGGCTTGAAAGCCCTTGGTACCTCAACATCTGGCGCGAAGGTTGCCAACAATGAGTGGTCTTCTCCCCCGCCGATAACCCAATCACTTGAGCTAACCCCGAGACGCATTGCTGCATCATCAATCATTGCCTCAAAACCTTGAAGATCTTGCGACCTAATCACCAGCTTCACACTAGAAGCCTTGGCAATTCGAGCAGCATCCTTTGCCAGGCCATCTGAGAGGTCGAGCATCGATGTTGCGTTCAAACCAATACCCGCGGCAATTGGCGGCTCAGGGCGCTTCTGAACGCCTACCAGGGCGTCATAGGCACTGATTGCGTCTGCGTCACCCGAGAACAGCAGAGCCAAACCTGCGGCCGCTCTGCCAAGGGTGCCGGCGACTGCGAGAACATCGCCCGGCTTCGCACCTGAGCGAAGAATCGGCTCGCGACCTTCTAGATCGCCGTGAGCAGTAACCGAAATGAATACCTTCTCGCTGGCAGCGAGGTCTCCGCCAACAACACCGCAACCCGGGGCAAGCTGCTCGCAGGCGGCTTTCAAACCATCGGCAAAGTCTTCGAGAAAGGTGATTGGAGTTGAGCCTGGCACTGCGATGGCAACCACCAGCGATGTCGGGCGCGCGCCCATAGCGGCAACATCAGAAACGTTGGTGGCAACGGCTTTCCAGCCCAAATCAAAACCGGTTGACCAGATGAGTCTGAAATCGTGATCTTCGATCATGGTGTCGGTGGTGACAACAAATTTGCCGTCTTGGGCCTTGATCACCGCTGCGTCATCGCCCGAGCCAACCAGGGCAAAGTCGCTTCCGTTCAGGCGCGAAACAGTGCGCCTAAGGCTCTCGTTTTCGCCGAGTTCGGCGACGGTGGGGATGTTACTCACAAACCAAAGGTAGCCTGTTCTTGATGAAGAAAATCGCGTTATTGGCACTTACAACGCTCCTGATGAGCGGTTGCTCGAGCACTGTCAACATCGATGCCGCACCAGATGCAAACAACCCAGCCTGCGCAAACGTCACCGTTCGCCTGCCGAGTGATGTTGAAAGCATGAAAAAGCGTGTCACCGGCTCGCAAGCCACCGGCGCCTGGGGCGACCCGGCGCACATTCTTCTGCGCTGTGGCCTAGCCCCGGTTTATGCCAGCAAGTTGCAGTGCGTGAGCCAGGGCGGCGTTGATTGGTTGATCGACGACTCCAAAGCGCCAAGCTACCGATTCATAACCTTCGGCAGAAAGCCTGCGGCAGAAGTAATCGTTGACTCACGCGTCGCTTCTGGAGCAAGCGTCCTCGATGCACTAGCGCCTTCGGTTCAGTTCTTGCCTGCAACGAGAACCTGCCGTTAAAGAGTATGGGCCGGAGGGTTTCCCCTCCGGCCCTTACCCAGCTGAGTTCAATTAGCCAATCTGGTCTTTAGTTACCTGGAATTCGACCTTGTCGGCGCCAAGGTCCGCTTGGAATGTCAAGTAGTAAAGGCTCTCGTCCGCCACGTCGAAGGCAATCTGACCCGTCAACTTGCGGCCGTTGGCGATGTCACCGTCGAGCGAAGTCTTGTAAGGGCCGTAGATCGATTCGGTGTAGTTTGCGCCGCTGTCACCAGAAGCATCGAAACTTAGAATCGTCGAGACCGTCAAGTTGTCACCTGAAGTGTTAGTGATCGTGTAGTCGGCAACCAGGAATTTACCATTGTCAGCAGCCGAACCAAGGTCATCCTTGGTAGCAAACTTGACGCTGTTTAGCGTGATAGTCACACCGTCGGCTGCCTGAAGAGTGTCACCGACTGTTGCCGGAGCCTCTGCTGGTGCGTCTGAGGTTGAGCTTGAGCTTTCTGGGTTGCTGACCTTAGCTCCAACGGTGGTCTTAGGAGACGCTGCGCCAATAATCAAAATCACCACGAGAATACCGACAGCGATAAGTCGGTTCTTTTTGGTGTTTCCCTCGAGTGGCTGATTTGCCTTGTCGACCGTCTTACCCGCGAGAATGAGAATTACATCGATTAGCCACCAGACACCAGCGCCACCACAGGTGAGCAGCTTGGCGACGCCGGTTCCGACTTTGCCTAGATAGAAGCGATCGACGCCAAAGAAGCCGAGAAGAATGGCAAAAATTGCGGTTAGCAGAAAACTTTTCTGCGGCGCTGGATTTACTGGTGTTGTCATAAGAATCCCCTTTAAGAATTGAGGGACTTTTTCCCCCAAACACGAGTTTATTGTCTTTGTCGACTTTTTTGATTAGCCACCACAACTTGTGCAATAAATACAGATGCTGAGATTTTTTCATGAGCACCAATATTGCGAATTACTGCAGGGCGAGCTCAATCAGTTCGGTAATGAGGGTTTTGTAGTCGATGCCCGAAGCCTGCCAGAGGCTTGGGAACATGCTCAGGCGCGTGAAGCCGGGCATGGTGTTGATCTCGTTGACGATGAAGCCATCTTTAGTCAAGAAGAAGTCGACGCGGCTCAGGCCTTCGCCGCCGATTGCCGCAAAAGCTTTTCGGGCGATGGCTTGCATTTCTTGTAATTCTCCTGGCGTGAGGTTTGCCGGGATCACCAGATCGACGCTGTCTTCGTCGATGTATTTGGCTTCGAAGTCATAGAAGTCGCGGCCCTTGACGATGATCTCGCCGGCAACAGTGACTCTCGTTTGTTC
>CANGNZ010000080.1 GCA_947455435.1 Microbacteriaceae bacterium | reverse complement strand
GAATCGTCACCTGCATCGTCTACGACGAAACCACTCTGACCACCGGTAGCCTAAAAGGCTCAAACCGCTAGTCGAGCATTTGAGTTGCGGCAAGCTCCTTGTAGAGCGGCGTGCTCTTCAACAGTTGCTTGTGCGTGCCCGAGCCAATGACCTTGCCCTTTTCTAGGACGATGATCTGATCGCTGTCGACAACCGTCGAAAGGCGGTGAGCGATAACAATCATTGTTCGATTCTTAGCTACTGCGTCGATTGCTTCGCGCATGCGTTGCTCGTTGAGGCCGTCGAGGCTCGAGGTCGATTCGTCTAGCAACAGAATCGGGGGAGCGGCAAGAAGTGTACGAGCGATTGCAAGGCGCTGACGCTCGCCGCCAGAGAGCATGATTCCCTGTTCGCCAACCTCGGCGTCGAGCCCGCTCTTGTGGCGCTTTAGAACCTCGGTGAGGTTTACTTCGGCGAGAACGGCTTTCAGTTCTTTATCGGTTGCGTCTGGCGAGCCGATCAAAAGGTTTTCGCGAATCGAACCTGCAAGCACGGGTGCGTCTTGCTCAACATAGCCAATCTGTTCGCGCAGAGAGTCGCGGCTCATTGAGTGCACAGCCTGACCATCTAGAAGAATTTCGCCGCCAGTTGGCTCGTAGAAGCGCTCAATTAGCGAGAAGGTTGTCGACTTGCCAGAGCCGCTAGGGCCAACGATGGCCACGCGAGTGCCGCGCTCAATCTTGAACGAAACACCTTGCAAAACCTCTGGCGACTTTTCGTCGCCCTGGTCGGCGTAGGCGAACTTAACCTTCTTGAACTCGATTGCGGTTTTGTTTGAAGCCTTGCGTGCGGTGGCGTCGGTGCGCTCTTCGTCGCTCTCTTCAAGAGGGATGTCCAAGATTTCTTGAATACGGGCAAGCGCGCCTAGGGCGCTCTGCACGCTCGAGTATGCGCCGAAGGCTTGACCAACCGGGCGAATCATCAGGAACATCAGCAAGATGAACGTGATCAGCGATGCAACATCGGTGGTTCCGGCGGCTACACGGTAGCCTCCAACACCTAGGACGACCATGAATGCCGCGTTGGCGGCCAAGCCACCAATCGGCGTCACATAGGCGTTTAGCTTGGCAATCTTTACACCCTGCTCGTAGGCCTGAGATGCGTCGTTCACGATGGCCTCGGTTTCGCGAACCTCCGCGCGAGCCGCGCGAATCGTTCTTACAGCACCGAGGGCACGCTCAACAGATGCGGCCATGTCGCCAACGCGAGTCTGTGCTTTGGTAGTCGCGCTTCGAATGCGCCTGGCGGTAAAGCCGATCGAACCGACGGCGACCGAGATCATCAGAAGGGTTAGGCCGAGAAGCAGCGGGTCAATGATTGCCATGGCAATAACCGAACCAACAAAGATGATCACTCCACCTGCCGCGTCGATTAGACCCTGGGTTAGAGCCGCGCGAAGCAGTGTGGTGTCTGAACCGACGCGAGAAACCAGGTCGCCGGTGCGGCGCAAGTCGTATTCCTTGATTGGGAGTCTGAGTAGGCGGTGGGCAAGCTTTTGGCGAGCCGAAAGAACCACGCCTTCACCAGACTTCGCGAGCACGTAATACATCAGGCCGCCGGCAATAGCCGAGACCAGGGTGATCGCAATCAGGCTGACGATGATTCCCGTCAGGCTCTCGTGCTTCTTCACCGCGGTGATTACATTGCCGACAACCATTGGTTGCGCGAGGCTGGCACCGGCACCGATCAAGCTGAGAATCACGGCAACAGTCAGCGAACCCTTGTGCTCTTTTAGATAAGGCACCAGTTGCGAAAACTTTGCCTTTGGTCCGTCATCTTTTTTGGTTCCAGGGCGTCCGCGCCCACCTTGCATGCTCATAAGGTCTCTAACCTACTTCTTCTTGCTGTGAATTCCCGAGGACGATCTCGTTGAGCAAGAAGTTGATCTCTTGCAGCGAAAGCGCCTCGGTGTATGCGGTGTTCTTGTAGAAACGCGAAAAGTCTGCAGTTTGCAGCGCTTTGAGAGCGCCCGGGTGGTTTAGCTTCAGAAACATCTGCGTCGAGTTTGGTTTGCGCTCAAACTCTGTTTTCACGCGCCCGCAGTTGAACCCAAAAACCGTCAACGCCACATCGGCAAGTTCGGGAGTCGTCTTGGTGATCAACCCGTTGTCGACAACGCGGACGAGCGGCCTGATCGAATCGGTTCGTCGCCAAATCTGAAAGCAGGTGTTCAGCCGGTTCTGAATTACGATGCGTTTGCCGTCTTCATCCACGTAATCGATCTGCAGGTCTTCGTCGTGAACCAGTTCGAATCGGCGATCGAGGCGGTTGATTACCGACCACTTGCGCCAAGAGCGCGGCACGATAAAGCAGATGTATTCGCTGTAGTCGGCGGCTCGATTGAAAAACGGAATGCTCAAACTATTGTTGCGGCCAAACGGCGGATTCGAAATGGTGATCGCGTTGTGCTCTGGCACCACGTGTTCTAAGAAGTCTGCTCTCGAAACCTTTTCGTGTTTTGGTTCGATGTCGATGCTCAGAATCTTCGCCGCGCCAGCTCGTTCGGCGGCGTCCACGAAGGCTCCCGTGCCGCCAGCTGGCTCAAGAACAGTGCGCGATGAGAAATCGGCAACTCTGGCAACGACCTCGCCAACCAAACGATCGGCAAGTTCGGTTGGGGTGTAGAACTGCTCTTTGCCCGTAACTCGCTTGTTGCCGGGCTTCGGCTTCTTCGAGTTAGGCATGGTTACAAGGATATCGGCTATTTTCGGTTAGTCTGAAATGCTAACCAAAGACGAATGAGGATTCTCGTGGCGAAGAAAAACGAAGAAGTAATGATTAGCGCGAAAGGCCTAACCAAGGTCTACGGGGAATTCGTCGCAGTCGATGGCATTGACTTTGAGGTCAAAAAGGGCGAGGCCTTTGGCCTGCTAGGGCCAAACGGAGCCGGCAAGTCGACGACCATGAAGATGATCGCATCGACATCGCGCCGCACCGGTGGCGAGCTAGAGATTCTGGGCAAAGACCCAAACGTGCACGGCCCAGAGATTCGCGCCCACCTTGGCGTTGTGCCGCAGCAAGACAACCTCGACCGCGAGCTCAAGGTTTGGGAAAACCTGATGACCTACGGCCGCTACTTCGGCCTTTCGCGCAAGTTCTTGAAGGGCAAGATCGAGGAGCTTCTGACCTTCGCCCAGCTCGAAGACAAGCGCAACAACAAGACCGAGGAGCTCTCTGGCGGCATGAAGCGCCGCTTGACCATTGCTCGTGGCTTGGTGAACGAACCTGAGATTTTGATGCTCGACGAACCGACCACGGGCCTAGACCCTCAGGCACGTCACGTTCTCTGGGATCGCCTCTTCAGCCTCAAAGAGCTCGGCGTGACTCTGGTGATCACCACCCACTACATGGACGAAGCAGAACAACTTTGCGACCGCCTTGTCGTTATGGACAAAGGCAAGATCATGGCCGAGGGCAGCCCGGCCGAACTGATTAAAAAGTACTCGAGCAAAGAGGTTCTCGAGGTTCGTTTTGGCTCGCAAAACAACGCAGCGGCTGCGAAGAAGCTTGCCAACCTAGGCGACCGCATCGAGGTTTTGCCAGACCGCATCTTGGTTTACTCTTCTAACGGCGAGAAAGAGCTCGAAAAGATCACCAAGCTTGGCCTAAACCCGGTTACCTCGCTGGTTCGCCGCTCTTCACTAGAGGACGTCTTTTTGAGACTGACCGGAAGGTCGCTGGTCGAGTAATGGACGTCATGAGAGACAACTGGCAGGGAGCCGCAACGCTCGTTGACCCGCGTATTTCGATTCGGTGGGGTTCGATTTTCGTTGCCGAAACCCGCGTTCGCAACATGCTCAAGTGGTGGCAAGCGCTTATCGCTTTCGGCCTCGGCAACCCAATCTTGTACCTGCTTTCAGTCGGCATCGGCATCGGTTCGATGGTCAACAAGAACGCCGCGTTCATGGAGGGCCAGAGTTACCTAACCTTTCTAGCCCCTGCGCTCTTGGTTACCGCCGGAATTCAGGGTGCGATGGACGAAGTGACGTTCCCAACCCTCGAGGGTTTCTCTTGGGAGAAAACCTTCTTCGCCATGAACTCGACCGCAATCACCGGGCGCCAGATTGTTGACGGCGTGATGCTTGCCTCAACCGCTCGCTGCGTGCTCCAGGTTTTGCTTTACGAATTGGTTCTGCTCGCCTTTGGCGCCGTCACGGTGGCGAGT
>CANGNZ010000079.1 GCA_947455435.1 Microbacteriaceae bacterium | reverse complement strand
TCAACACGAATACTTGATTGATCAAATTCAGATTTGGGTTGGCTCAACCATTACACGCAACGAACTTGAGCAGGCGCTCGAGCGACTTCAGGCTAATCCGTACTGGCCAGTTCACTATGACGCCACCGGTCGCGATCTTGGTCGATTGAAGAACCTAACGTCGGCGTTGATCGGTTCATTTGTAGGGCGCACCACCGACGAAACGCTGGCAAAAAACGGCGCTGAGATCACCCGCTACGCGGCTCACATCCTCACACCAGTTGAAGTTCGTGCCGAAATTGCAGTTTTGAAGGGTCTGGTCTCGGCGTTTCTGATGTCACACGCATCTCGACGCCCGTTCTACGAATGGCAGCGCGCAATCCTCACCGAACTCTGCGAGGCGCTTCTAGCCGCCAATGGCTCTCAGCTCGACCACTATTCCTCATTCGCATGGACGCAGGCAAAAACCGAGTCAGATCAGCGACGCGTGATCGTTGACCAGGTTGCTTCGTTAACTGATCAGAGTGCTCTGACCCTGCACAATCGCCTCGTCGGTTCTTCAACTTAGGATTAGGGCATGGCAGGCAGAATCAAGAACAGCGATAAAGACGAGCTCAAGGCTCGCATCAATATCGCCGACGTAATCGGGGATTACGTCAAGCTAAAGCCATCCGGTGGCGGTAGTTTCAAAGGACTCTGCCCTTTTCATGGCGAAAAATCGCCGTCATTTCAGGTAACTCCGTCTAAACAAATGTTTTTCTGCTTCGGTTGCCAAACCGGCGGCGATGTATTCACGTTCTTAGATATGCACGAGAAGATGGGTTTCACCGAGGCAGTTGAAATGCTTGCCTCGCGAATCGGCTACCAACTCTCATACGACGAAGGTGCGTCGCGTGAAAACGGTGAACGCTCTCGAGTCTTAGAAGCTAACACCGCCACAGCTGAGTTTTTTAGCGCAGCGTTGGCGTCAGACGAGGCCGAGCCCGGTCGCAAGTTGATGAGGGATCGCGGTTTCGATGACGCAGCCCTTGAACTTTTCGGCGTCGGTTGGGCGCCCAAGGGTTGGACGCATCTTTCGGACCACCTTCGCTCGAAAGGTTTCACAGATCAAGAACTCCTGGTAGCAGGGCTCGCCAGCTCTGGAGATCGTGGCATCTATGACAAGTTCCGAGGCAGAGTCGTGTGGCCGATTCGAGACACAACGAATCAGGTAATCGGGTTTGGGGCAAGGAAGATTTTTGAGGACGATAAAGGCCCTAAGTATCTCAACTCCGCCGAAACTCCCGTGTATCACAAGTCGAGAGTGCTCTATGGCCTTGATCTTGCCAAAAAAGATATCTCGAAGCAGCAGCAGGTTGTGGTTGTTGAGGGTTATACCGATGTAATGGCCTGTCACCTCGCGGGGGTAACCACCGCTATTGCAACGTGCGGTACCGCATTTAGCGAAGACCACATTCAAGTTTTGAACCGATTGCTCGGCGCTGACCCGACCAAGCCGGCACAGGTTATTTTCAATTTTGACCCAGATGAAGCCGGCCAAAAGGCAGCAATGAAGGCGTTTGGGAATTCAGCAAAGTTCAATGCCCAAACCTTTGTAGCAATCGGCCCCGATGGCCTCGACCCTAGTGACTTGCGTCAGCAGCGTGGTGACGAGGCTGTTATCGCGATGATCCAAGCTAAACGCCCGCTACTAGAGTTCGCGGTCGACCGAAGTGTTATGAATTTCGACTTGAGTAGCCGTGAGGGGCAGGTTTCTGCAACGCGCGCAGGCGCTGTGATCCTTGCGGGCATAATCGATCCCATTCAGCGTTCCGTCTATGAGAAGTATCTCTCTGAGCTGACAAGTGTTGATCGAAGCGCGATTGAGTCACTGGTAAACGAAGAAGTGAAAAAGGTTCGCAATACCAAGGTTACAAACATTGCGTTCACCCCTCCAGCTGATGAGCCGGAGCCAGAATTTGTCGTTGGTTTCGAGCCAGTTGACTTGTCTGACCCAACAAATAAACGTGAACGTTGGTTGCTGGAGGTTGTGGCCCAAATGCCAGAACTCGTTGACTCAGTAACCAGAGGGCGCATATTTAGAATCTATTTTTCGGCTTCGAGGCACGTTGCCATCGCGAAAATCCTTCAAGAAGAGCTCTCTAAAGGCACCGACAACCTTGTACAGAGGATGGTTGAGAGAACAGCGGATCAACCAGAGTTGCAGCAGACATTTAGGGAAATAGCGATGCAGCAACTGCCAATCGGTGACGAAGCGGGCCGCGAAGCCTACGCCAAAGGTGTTTTGACATCTGCGCTCGAGAAAACCATCGAGCTTGAGAAGAACTATCTACTTGCTGCGAGAAACCGTGCTGATGCCTCCGGTGATGCCGCCATGACCAGCGAGATAGCTCGCAAGTTAGTTGACCTTGATCGCGAACTCTTGATGGTCAAATCGAGACGCCAGTGAAAATAGCCATTGAGCCGAATGCCCGTCTAGAGTTCGAGAAAGCGGTTTTAGCCGGCGGGGGAGAACCAGCCCCGCTTTCTGAAGGTGTTAAAGCGCTGATCTGGACCGACTATTCGCAGCCTAAGTTGCTTCGAAAAACCTTGGCTGAAAACCCGCAACTTGAGTGGGTTCAGTTGCCTTTCGCTGGTGTCGACGCATTTGCCGACATTATCGGGTTACAACCTCTTTTCACCTCAGCCAAGGGCGCATACAGTGAACCAGTTGCAGAGCATGCCCTAGCCTTGTTTTTGGCTCTAGGTAGGGCAATTCCAGAGCGAGTCAAGGCAAAATCCTGGGGTAAGAAATTTGCGGTGAGCCTATATGAGTCGCAGGTTCTGATTGTTGGCGCCGGCGGCATCGCAAAAGAAGCAAGGCGCCTCTTGGAACCTTTTGGCTGCCCGGTGACTCTTCTTTCATCAACCGATATTGCTCGCCTCAAGGATGAGCTTCCAAAAGCCGATTTCGTTCTACTTGCATGCGCCTTGACCGAGCAAACCAGAGGGCTTATCGATTCAGAGGCGCTGTCTTTGATGAAGAACACCGCCTACCTGGTCAATGTTGCCCGTGGCCCGGTTGTGGTTACTGCAGATCTCCTCGTGGCGCTCGAACAAGGTGAAATTGCCGGGGCAGGGCTCGATGTAACCGACCCCGAGCCTTTGCCAGATGGCCACCCCCTCTGGGATGCTCCAAACGTCATCATTACGCCGCATACGGCTGATACCGATGCCCAAGTCGTTCGAATGTTTGCCGAACGAATAAGGCGCAATGTTGAGGCCTTTGTCGGCGGAGGCGAAATGATTGGTGTCGTAGATAAGCAACTTGGCTACTAAGGGCCAAGTTTTTTGGTAGTGTTTTTACCTGTTACAACATTCCTCGGTAGCTCAATTGGCAGAGCAATCGGCTGTTAACCGATAGGTTCTTGGTTCGAGTCCAAGCCGGGGAGCCACTAAGAAACTCTTCAGGAGGCCACATGATCAAGTGGATCCATGAAAACCGCTGGCTCCCAACTGTTTACCTCGCTTCGTCGTTTTTTCTTGTCCTAGGCGGGCTAGATCTCAGTCTCATGGGTTTCAAAGCGCTAATCCCTGGCGCCTTCTTTGCCGCTGCAATTCTTTTCGCGAGGCCTCTGCCATGGGTTTCGATCTCCTTGATAGCAGTTGGTGAAGCCGCGCAAATTGTTCTTTCGCTCGCGCCGTCGTTTTCAGCCGTCTCAGTAACAGTCGCCTTGTTGGTGATCGCTGCTTTTGGTGAATCAAGGGTTCGCTCCGTAGCTCTGTGGATTTCGCTGACTGGCTCTGGCGTGGTGATTTGGTTCTTAAGTTTTGGGTCGTATGCAACCTTCGAAAACTTCGGAATCGCAGTTAACCAAGAGCAACGCATGGTCGCATTTTTCGCTGCTTTGTTGCTCACCGCCGGTTGGTTAGCTTTGGCTTGGATTCTTGGCCGTCTAGCGTTCATTCGTATGGAACACGTCGGTTCCCCGATGGACAGAGCGCTCACTCTCCTCTCGCAAGCGCGGCTCAACTTTGAACTTGCTAAGCAGAACGAGCGCCTCGAGATAGTACGAGATCTTTCTGAGCTTCTGATTCAACGCGTAGGCGCCGTTTTGAGCCTTACCGAAGGTGGTTCTTATGCTGTTAAGCAAAACCCCGATGTGGCTGGGCGGGTATTAGATCGAGCCACAGAAGCCGCAAAGTCTGCCCAACTCGAACTTCGCCGGCTTTTTGACCTCTTACACGCCGATTCGGTTGTCGGCGGTGTCACTCCGCGTCTAGCTGACCTCGAGTCTTTGGTGATTGCCTACCGTGAACTT
>CANGNZ010000078.1 GCA_947455435.1 Microbacteriaceae bacterium | reverse complement strand
GACAACCCAGACCAGTGGTACTGGTTCGAAGGAAACTTCGAGTCTTACGAAGAGAACAAGATCGAGCGTCTAGGTGCAGAGGCAGCTAAGCCTCACCGCAGCACCTACCGCCGACTAACTCGCGACTAGTCGAGCTCTGGCACCCGAACCATGCCCTCTTGGGCAACGGTTGCCAAGAGCCGGCCATCTCGTGTGAAGATGCGACCAAGTGAGAGTCCTCGACCGCCCTGTGCGCTCGGGGACTCTTGCACATACAGGAGCCACTGGTCGGCTCTGCCCTCGCGATGAAACCACATCGCGTGGTCGAGACTTGCGCTCTTGAGGCCCGGGTGTGACCATGCGATGCCGTGGCGTCGGTAGATCGATTCAAGAATTGTGTAGTCGCTCGCGTAGGCCAGTGCGGCGCGGTGAATCACAGGGTCGTCAGGCAACTCGCCGAGAGCCTTGATCCAAACTGCTTGGTGGGCAACCGGCTCACCTTGCACCGAGAAATAGATCGGTGAGCCCACATGGCGCATGTCGAACGGGCGTGCGTTTGCCCAATACTGAGCAACCGGGTGCGGGTTGCTGCCCATTAGGTCGGCAGCTGAGGGGAGTGTCTCTGGGTCTGGAATGTCGCTCGGGAAGGCGTCCTGGTGATCAAGCCCTGGGTCTGTGTCTTGAAACGAGGCAATCATCGAGAAAATCGGTTCATTGTTTTGAAACCCTTGGACACGTCTGGTCGAGAACGAGCGCCCGTCACGCAAAACATCTACCGAATAATTAACCGACTGGGTGATGTCGCCGGCCCGCAAAAAGTAGCCGTGTAGTGAATGAATTACTCGGCCGTCGGCGACAGTTCTCGATGCAGCCACCAAAGACTGCGCAAGCACCTGTCCGCCATAGACACGGCCGTGAGGCATCCACTGGGATTTGCCCACGAAATCGTTACCCGAGCCCCTCAAATCGAGCGTCTCGAGCATTTCGGCTAGCGGATCGTGCGGAATAGGAACCTCGTTGGTCATCACACAGGTAGTTTAGATAACAGATGAAAAACGCGTTCAAACTTCAAGATCGACAGAGCGTCGAAGACCTTCAGGCCTACCTTTTGCGAGCCAAGCGGCTCGACGCAACCGGGTTGGTTCGTTTTAGGGCTTTCGGTGATGTCCTAGCAGCGTACGTTGCCCCCATCTTTGCTGGTTCACTCATGGATAACGGCCCAACTGTTTTAGGTCTGCGTACCACCGAACTCGGTGAGCCCTCAGAAATCGACGCGGTCGTGCCGATTGCCAACATTCTTGACCGGTTGGCAAAATTGCTTGCCGACAACCCTCGCAAATTGGTGTTGGAGCTGCCAGATTCACTCAAGACGCCGTGGGCTGGCATTTCACCGCCAAGAACCGGCTGGGAACCGCTTTTAGAGATTCCTGAAGCAGAACTTACCCAAATCGCCAAGGATGGCATCGCAGAGGTCGCAGATACGCTCCCAGAGGCCGTTGGTGGCCCAATCGCGGCCCGAATCCGTGGTGAGATTTGGGGGCGTCAGATGAAGTTTGGTTCGCGAATTCCCACCGGAGCGGCATTCGTTGCCGCAGGTCTCGGTTTCTTGACCGAAGATGAGCTAGTGCAGGTTTATCAGGCTCAAGGTTGGATTCGACTGAGCAGTGAGCACGGTCACGTTCTTGCCAAGGCCGCGCTCGGCCCCGTGCTCGACTAATCCTCGAAAGTGTTGAGCATCGCAAACGCTGCGCGCTCGAGGTAGCTCCAGAGTTCTTCCTCATAAACCTGGGGGAGTTCGAGCTCATCAACCGCGACTCGCATGTGCGCTAACCAGCGGTCGCGGGCTTCTGGGTTGATTTTGTATGGCACGTGCCGCATTCGCAGTCTCGGGTGCCCGCGTTCCTCTTGATATGTGCTCGGGCCGCCCCAGTACTGCTCGAGGAACATGCGAAGGCGTTCTTCGGCAGGGCCAAGGTCGTCTTCTGGGTACATCGGCTTCAAAAGTTCGTCGCCGGCAACGCCTTCGTAGAAGCGATGAACCAACTTCTTGAAAGTCGCCGACCCGCCGACTGCTTCGAAAAACTCCATTTACTTGACGAAGATCTGGGTCGCCTCTGAAGCCAACTGAAGTTTCGCCTTGTCAACGCCGCTCTTGATCGCATTGCGAAGTTCGCGTGCGATGGCGTCCGGTGATTTAGGCGTCACCTGCTGAACCAAGCGCAAGACGAACTGGTCGCCGGTCACGTTTTGGATTCCCCAAACTTCTGGCTCTCCGATGAGTTCATCTGCGTGTGACTTTTTGATGGTCGCTGCGGCCTTTTCGACCACTTCAGTTGCCTTTGAAACGCTAACCCCATAGTCAAATGCGATGTCGAGGACGACCCGTGACCAACCCTGAGACTTGTTACCAACTCGCACAATTTCGCCGTTTCGAACGTACCAAAGGGTGCCTTCGATGTCGCGAACCTGGGTTACTCGAAGCCCGACCTGTTCGATGATTCCACTTGCCTCGCCTAGGTCAACCGAGTCGCCTACGCCAAACTGGTCTTCGAACAAGATGAAAAGCCCTGAAATAAGGTCGCGAACCAGGCTTTGAGCACCAAAACCGACGGCTGCACCCAGAATTCCGGCACCGGCGATGATTGCGCCAACCGCAATGCCAAGTTCGCTGAGAATCGAACTGATCACTGCGACGGTAATCGACCAGGTAATCAGGTTGCTTAGGACAGACCCAATTGTGTTCGTCCTAGCAGCAACGCGGGCTTTGGCTAGCGGAGAAGATTCTGAGCTAACCCCGTCGACGACCCGTTTCACGATTCGCTTGACCGATGCGATCAGGACAGCTCGGGCAATAACGCCGCCCACCAAGATCAGAACAATCACGATTGGTGTGTGCCAGTCGGTCCAAAACTTGGTGAGCAGCTCCATTAGTTGTCAGCCTTCTGTGCCTTTAGTGAGCGGTCAACCGCGTCTAGGTTTTCGAGAATTATTCGCTTCAGTGCTGGGATTGCGGCAACCTCAGCCTTGCTAGCAAATGCGCGTGTGCGCTCGGCAAGCTTTTCGTCGGCCAGATAGATCGGGTAAGCCCCGCGCAGGATGTATTCGGCGATCTTGAAGGTTCTCGTGTTCCAAACATCCAGCGCTGTCTCAAAATACCAATCAACCAAAGGTTCGAGCAGTGTGGTTTCGTGCGCGCGAACTAGGCCGAGGCTACCGAAGTTGATGTCGGTGTTTGAAAGTTCCTTGTTGTTTAGAACTTCGTTCCAGCCGGCCTTCTTGCCTTCGGCAGTAGGAATCGAGGTGCGCGCCATGATGGCCTGCTTTGCTCCGTTGGCGGTATTGTCCTTAGCGAGTTCTGCCTCGATCTCTGCGAGACCCATGCGGCCGGCCATGACCAAACCATTTATTAGGTCCCAGCGCATGTCTTGGTCAAGTTCGAGGCCGTCAAAGACAACTGACCCGTTGAAAAGACCTGCCAAGATGTCTGCAGATTCTTTTGTCTCTGCGAAATATGTCGCGAAACGAGTAAACAACAGTTGGTTGTCAGAGCCAGGCTTGGCGTTCTTAGCCATTTCGAGGAGTCTCGCAGCAACATCGCCTATTGCCTTGTGGCGGTTGGCTGGCGATGTGTAGAGCTTGGTGGTGGTCATTAGCTGGCGAAGAAGAGTCAACAACATCGTGCCCTGAGTTTCGGCAGCAACGTTGTTTAGCACCAGGTTGATGAAGTCGGTTGCCGAGGCTTCGCCATCGCGGGTTGCATCCCAAGCTGAACCCCAAACCTGTGCTCGGGCAAGCGGATCGGCTAGTTTGCCCAGGTTTTCGAGCGCGAACTTCCAAGACTCGTCGTCTAGGCGAACTTTCGCGTAGGTGAGGTCGTCGTCGTTGAGCAGAATTAGCGCCGGACGCTCTAGGCCGACCAATTCGGTAACCTCGGTGCGGGTGCCATCTACGTCGAGTTCGATTTGGTGGGTGCGAACAAGTTCGTCACCGGCTACGTTGTAGAAGCCGATCGCCATACGGTGAGGGCGAATCGTCGGGTAGTCCTTGTGTGCGCTCTGGTCGATTGCAAACTTGGTGATCTTGCCATCAACCGATTCAACATCGGCGCGAAGGGTATTAACGCCAGCGGTTTCAAGCCACTTTGCGCTCCAGTCGGTGAGGTTGCGCCCGCTGGTCGCCTCTAACTCGACCAAAAGGTCGTTCAGCACTGCGTTCTTGAATGCGTGCTTCTTGAAGTATGCAGAAACGCCCTTCTCAAATGCCTCGCGGCCAACGGTTGCGCCGAGTTGCTTTAGAACCGAGGCTCCCTTTGCGTAGGTGATTCCATCGAAATTCACCTGGACGTCTTCAAGGTCGCGGATCTCGGCGACAATCGGGTGAGT
>CANGNZ010000077.1 GCA_947455435.1 Microbacteriaceae bacterium | reverse complement strand
AGAGCTAGTTATCGCAACCCTGAACGCCAAGGGCAAGTTCGAGATGACCCTAATCATCGAGCGTGGCCGTGGCTACGTTCAGGCATCGCAGAACCGCTCAGGCGCAGAAGAGAACGGCCTAATCCCGGTTGACTCGATCTACTCGCCAGTCGCAAAGGTTGCCTACCGCGTAGAAGCAACCCGTGCCGGTGAGTTCACCAACTTCGACAAGCTGATCATTGATGTCGAAACCAAGCCTTCGATGACTCCTCGTGACGCCATCGCTTCGGCTGGTAGCACCCTAGTTGAGTTGTTCGGTCTCGCTCGCGAGCTAAACACCGAGGCTGAGGGTATCGAGATCGGCCCTGCTCCGACTGAGGTAACTCTTTCGCCAGAGCTAGCCATGCCTATCGAAGACCTCGAGCTAACCGTGCGCAGCTACAACTGCCTAAAGCGCGAGGGAATCAACACCGTTGCTGAGCTAATCGCTCTAACCGAAGACCAGCTGATGCACATCCGCAACTTCGGTAGCAAGTCGGTAGACGAGGTTCGCGACAAGCTAACTTCGATGGGACTAAAGTTCCGTGACTCACTGCCAGGTTTTGAAGGCGCGTACTTCAACACTGGCCAGGACGTCAGCTTCAGCAACGAGTACGACGAGGCCGACCAGGACTAGTCCGGTCAGTTAGCCAAGAGGAGAAAACAATATGCCTACCCCAACAAAGGGACCACGCCTAGGAGGCGGACCAGCTCACGAGCGCCTAATGCTTCGTAACCTGGCCACCTCGCTAATCGACCACGGTCGCATCGAGACCACCGAGACCAAGGCAAAGCGCCTTCGCCCGGTTGCCGAGCGCCTAGTAACCTTCGCAAAGCGTGGCGACCTAGCCTCGCGTCGTCGCGTAATGGCTCAGATCACCGACAAGTCGGTTGTTCACAAGCTTTTCACCGAGGTCGCACCGCAAGTTGCTGACCGCCAGGGTGGTTACACTCGCATCACCAAGCTTGGCTTCCGTAAGGGCGACAACGCCCCTATGTGTGTCATCGAGCTTGTTCTTGAGCCAGTGAACCCTAAGGCAGTCAACAAGAAGCCAAAGCTTGAGAACCCAGTCAAGGCAACCACCGCAGCAGCAGTAGTCGAGGCCGTTGAGGCCGACGCAGCTGTCGAAGAGGTCGCAGTTGACGAAGCTCCAGCAGCAGAGGCCGAGGTTGTCGAAACCCCAGCAGCTGAGGAAGCCCCAGTAGCAGAAGAAGCAGCAGCCGAAGAGGCTCCTGTTGAGGCTGCCGCCGAGGAGACCCCAGCCGAAGAGGCCTAGTAATTCTTATGGAGCGGCCCGTTGACCTATCGGTTGACGGGCCGCTTCGCTTTCGTATTGACCTCAGCTACGACGGCACCAACTTTTTTGGTTGGGCCAAGCAACTCGGCCTTCGAACCGTTCAATCAGAACTGGTTGAGGCCCTAAACACGATTTTTGGCGACTCTGAAGACGACTTCGCGATGCGCGTCGCCGGGCGCACCGATGCTGGCGTCCATGCAGAAGGCCAGGTCGTGCACATCGACCTCTCGATCGAGCAGTTCAAGCGACTAGGCCGCAACACCGACGTCGAGGGCAGGCTCAACAAGCTCCTCACCAAGGGCGACATCTGGGTGAAGAGCTTCGAGCAAGCCCCAGCTGGCTTCGACGCCAGGTTCTCTGCGATCAACCGCGCCTACGTTTACAAGGTTGCCGACAAGGGCTCACCTAAGTCGCCGCAGATCGTGCGCTACGCGCTCTACCACTTGCGCAGACTCGACGAAAAGAAGATGCACGAAGCCAGCCAGGCCCTGCTTGGCCTCCACGATTTTGCCAGCTACTGCAAACCGCGCAGCTTTGGCTCAACGATTCGCCGCCTTGAGAAAATTCAAGTCACACGCAAGCAAGGAATCATTGAGATCGAAATTCAGGCAGACGCCTTCGCTCACAACATGGTGCGCTCGATTGTTGGCGCGCTAATCAAGGTCGGCGACGGCAAAGCAACCAAAGAAGACCTCGCGCGCGTGCTCGCCATGAAGAAGCGAACCTCCACCGGCTGGAAGGTCGTTGAGCCTCACGGGCTTACTTTGATGAAGATCGGCTACCCGGCAAACTCGAAACTTGCCGCCCAAGCCATCGCCACCCAACGTATTCGTACCGAAGACGATATTTAGGGTTTGACCTGAAGGCTATAAGCCGACTAAACTTGACCTCTGTTGCTGGTTAAAGCCAGCCCACAATCTGAATCCCAAAGAAGGCAACTTAACGTGCGTACTTACTCACCAAAGGCTCACGAGCTGAAGAACGAGTGGCTCATCATTGACGCCACCGACGTAGTTCTCGGCCGTCTAGCAACCACCGCTGCCAAGCTACTGCGTGGCAAGCACAAGCCAACCTTTGCTAGCCACATGGACAACGGTGACTTCGTCATCATCATCAACGCTGACAAGATCGCCCTAACCGGTTCGAAGCTTGCTCAGAAGAAGGCTTACCGTCACTCGGGTTACCCAGGCGGCCTTACCGCAACCACCTACGCTGAGCTTCTAGAGAAGAGCCCAGAGAAGGCAGTTGAGAAGGCAATCTCGGGCATGGTTCCTAAGACCACCCTTGGCCGTCAGCAGCTTGGCAAGCTAAAGGTTTACCGCGGTGCAGAGCACCCACATGCTGCGCAGAAGCCAGCAACCTACGTAATCGACCAGGTAGCCCAGTAAGGACACCCAGATGGCTAAGAACGAAGTAGTAGAAGCAGTAGTAGCAGAAGAGGCCGTTGCGGCTCCTGAGAGCTACACCACCGAGACCCCAGCAGCCGCTACCAAGCCTGCTAAGTCACGTGGCCCACTAACCACTCCTGGTGCCGGCCTTGGCCGTCGCAAGGAAGCAATCGCTCGTGTTCGCATCAAGCCAGGAACCGGTGTTATCACCGTCAACGGCCGCGACCTTGCAGAGTACTTCCCGAACAAGCTGCACCAGCAGCTAATCACCGACCCGTTCACCGTGCTTGAGCTTTCAAACCAGTACGACGTCATCGCCCGCATCAACGGTGGTGGCATTGCAGGCCAGGCCGGCGCACTTCGCCTCGGCATCGCCCGCTCGCTGAACGAGATCGACCGCGACAACAACCGCCCTGCCCTTAAGAAGGCTGGCTTCCTAAAGCGCGACCCTCGTGTTATCGAGCGCAAGAAGGCCGGTCTTAAGAAGGCTCGCAAGGCTTCGCAGTTCTCGAAGCGCTAAACATTCAGGCGTAGCCTATTCTCATGGCTCGACTCTTTGGCACCGACGGCATCCGTGGTGTTGCTAACCGCGACATCCCGGTTGACCTCGCCCTCGAAGTAGCTCAGGCAGCCGCAATTGTTCTTGGCAAAGATTCAAGAGACAACGGCCTAAAACCTAAAGCAGTAATCGCACGCGACCCAAGAATCTCAGGCGAATTTCTCGTAGCCGCAGTATCAGCAGGCCTTGCAGCCAGTGGTGTAGACGTCTTCGATGCCGGCGTGATACCTACTCCAGCCGCCGCCTACCTAACCGCCGACCTCGACGCCGACTTTGGCGTAATGATCTCGGCCAGCCATAACCCAGCAGCCGACAACGGCATCAAGATCTTCGCAAGAGGCGGCCATAAGCTCCCCGACCACATCGAAGACGCAATCGAAAAAGCGATCAACGAAGAAAAGCTCGCCCCAATCGGCGGAGCAGTCGGCCACGTAACCAGATTTGCCGACGCCGAAGACCGCTACATCGTTCACCTGATGCGCTCGGTGCCTAACCGCCTCGACGGCCTCAAGGTTGTTCTCGACTGCGCCAACGGAGCAGCCAGTGCAGTTAGCCCCGAAATCTTCGCCGACCTCGGTGCCGAAGTCATCGTCATCGGCGCCGACCCAGACGGCCTCAACATCAACGAAGGCTGTGGTTCAACCCACCTAACCGCCCTTCAAACCGCAGTCATCGAACACAAAGCTGACGCCGGCATCGCTCACGACGGCGACGCCGACCGCTGCCTTGCTGTTGACCACACCGGCGCCATCGTAGACGGCGACCAGATCATGGCAATCCTCGCCCTCAGCCTCAAAGCCAACGGCGAACTAGCCCGCAACACCCTGGTAGCAACCGTCATGTCTAACCTCGGCCTCAAGCTCGCCATGAAAGAGCACAACATCGAGATGATCGAAACCAAGGTTGGTGACCGCTACGTTCTCGAAGAGCTCCGCGAACACGGATACACCCTCGGCGGCGAACAGTCGGGCCACGTAATCCTGAGCAAGCACGCCACCACCGGCGACGGCGTCCTCACCGGGCTCAGACTCATGGCAGAAGTAGCCAAAACCAAGACCACCCTCAGAGACCTCGCCTCAGTCATGAAGGTCTACCCACAAGTCCTAATCAACGTGCGCGGAGTCGACAGAACCAAAACCGACGACGCCGAAGTCCAAGCCGCAGTCAAAGAAGCCGAAGCCGACCTCAAAGACACCGGACGCGT
>CANGNZ010000076.1 GCA_947455435.1 Microbacteriaceae bacterium | reverse complement strand
GGAGAAACAGCTGCTGGCGCTGCTTCGGCAACCACGCGCTGCTCGGTTGCAGAGAACTCACCAAGTTTTGGCTCTGTGCGATGCAACTCTTCGATCAGTTCTTCGCAGGCCGAAATGATGTTCGGTGCAATTTCACCGAAAATCTCGTAGTCGTAGAAGTTGCTCTGGCTCGGTGGGTTGTTCCACTGCTGCTGGGCTAGACCGATGTAGTCGCGAAGAGTCTTCTCGGCCTCGGCCTTGAGTTCTTCGGTGCCAGGGGCCGAGTCGGTGAAGGCCTTGAATTCGCTGCCGCCGACAAACCATTCGTCCAGTTCGGTCTTTGACTCGCTGCGAACGCCGTAGCCGTTCTTCTTGAGGTTCTTGCCCAAGCGGAACAACTCTAGGTAAGGAGTAAGCGATTCGGCAGAGCTGCCGTAAACCTTCACTAGAGCCAAAGGAAGCGACTCAAGCAAGATTGCCGGAATGTTCAAGCGGTCAGTGCTTTCTCCGCCGTTTCGCAAACCGATCTCCTTGCCGCCCAGAAGCTCCTTAGAGAACTCCACCCAGCGGCCAGGCTTGCTGGTGTCTGGCTGAACAAAAAGCTTCACTACGCTGCCTTCGATCTGCAAGCGTCCGGTGAGGCGGCCGATGAAGTAACCGCGAAGCATCGCATCGATTACGTCTTGGCCGACTGGCAAAGCCTGAGGCAGGGTTCGTGAACGCTGAAGCAACCAGAAGGCAGGCAGGCTGCCCTTGGTCTTCAAGGTCTCGTAAGCCTTGCGAATAGGCGCCGTTAGTGACTCCATTGCCCATGGGTAATAGAAGCTTTCGAAGCGGCTGAAGATTGTGATTTCAGTGCGATCGGCCGCAGGGTCACACGCCTCTCGAACCGCAGAGGTGAACTGCTGCGACTTGTTGGCAACCAACTGGGTAACAGCAGTCGAGTTTTCGGCGAACGGAAGCTTGCTGAAAACGAACTCAAGGTTTGCGCCCATGGTTGCGTCGTGGAAGATTCGCGCAGCGCCATCGTCAATCGTGACCAAAGGCTTGGCGAAGTTGATTGCCTCTTCGAGCAGCTGCTTTAGCTTGTCTTCGTTACCGTTGGCCTGAGCGATCCAGGTGCTTAGCGGTGTCTTGCAGTAGGTGTCGAACGCGCTCTGGTTGACGCCAATCCACTTGTTTGCGTAGGCAAGCAACTCGCTACTGCTCAGCTTCAGCTTGAAGGCCGGAAGCGTAGGTGGGTTGGTGATGCGGCTCGGCTTCCACTCATTCGTGCGAACGATGTGCGGGTGGGTGTTGTTGTTAGAGACCGAGTGATCCCACGTGGTGAAGAACTTCATCTCTTCGGCGCCCTTCGGAAGGATTGCGCGAAGAATTACCTGCTGAGCGGCCTCCTTTAGAGCGGCATCAAACTGAGCCGGCTCTTTGCCAGTCTCGGTGGCCAGGTGCTCTTTAAAGGTTGCGTCGAAGGTGCTGGTCTTGGTGAGAAGAACTTCGTTGACCGCCGGTTCAAAGTAACCAGGGACAAAGTTGCTGGTAGGCCACTGGTCAACAGGGGCCTCGCGGTAAGCGGCAGTAGAGATGATGATTGGCAGGGCCGAAAGTTCGGTCTGAAGCTCACCAAGCAGAGTTTTACCGCTGCGCTTTAGCTGTTCGAGCACCTGGTTGGCTAGCTCGGGCAGAACATCGCGAAGAAGCTCGGAAACCTTGTTCTTAACTAGGCCTTCGATGATGTCGGTGAGGTTTTTGTCGAGACCCTGGCGGTGCTGGCCCCAGTTGACCTTTGCCGAAGACTTAACCGACCCGAGGAACTTGTTTACGGTTTCGCGAGCCGCGGTTTCGAACTGTGCCTTCTCAGGTAGCGACCCTTGAAGCTGGGTGAGCGACTTGTTGAGCTGCGTGAGCAAAAGCTCTGCTACTTCTAGGCCGTAGACCGAGATTGCTGCAACATAGGCTTTCTCGATGTTGTTCAGCACGGTGTTGGTCCACGCTTCGAGTGAGGCAGCTGCCACCTGCTTGGCTACCTCGAGGCGGTTGCCCTCTTCGGCAGACCAGTTGCGAATGAAGCCGTTGACGCCCTGCTCGCCTGAGGTTTCGCCCTGAAGCATCGGGGCAACCTTCGAGATCTGCTCAATTGCAAGCGATTCAATGGCGGCGCGGTTCTTTAGAACACTCTGCAAAACGTTAGGAATCGCAAAGGTTGACTCGCCGGAGTGGCGGCCGTCAAGGTTGACGATCTGGAAGAACTGCGCGGTGAAGTTATCTGCCGCACGTGCCTTTAGAGCGGTCGGGTTGCCCTCTGGGTTTAGTGGGTCGGTGAAACCGTTGACCAAGATCTCAACAGCGCGACGAGCAATACGCTGCGCCGAATACTCGCGGTAGCGAGCGCGGCCGGTGCCAAGCTTCGACGAACCAAAGCCACCGAAGAAGACCGGGTGGGTCTGAACGCCGGCGGTGTTGCGGCGCACTGGGCCAGCGAGTCCGGTGTTGTCTTTGGCCTGGGTGAGAAGGTGGCGTGGGTAGTTGACAGTTACGTATTCGTGGAATTCGAACTGCTGCTTCTCGTCGGTTAGCAACGGGGTGAGCACGCGAGCAAAACCGCGGTAGACGTCTTCAGGCGAGTTGCCGAAAGGAACTCCACCAGTGGTTGCACCGATAGGGAAGGTTAGGAAAGGGCCGCGGCCAGAGCTGACGGCACGGTCTGGAACCTGAAGCGTTGGGAGCAGGGTCTTCCAGGTCACGTATGAATCGCTCCAAGGCGAGGTGCCCATCGAGCGAACCGAAAGCAATTCAGAGATCGTTGCGAGCGCGATGCCGCCACCAGAAGTCGAAACGGCGTCGATGCTGCCAAAAACCTCTGGGGTGTAAACGAATGCAGCTGACTGGTCGCCTTTGAAGCCTTGGACCTCAGCCGAGAGAGCGTTAAGAAGGTCGGCGACATCGATCAGCATCGAAGCACCAGAACCACCGGCCATGCTCGAAACAATAAGAATCAACGGCGACTGGCCAGCCTGCCAAGTGGTGCCAAGAACGTTCGAAAGTTCAACGCCTGAGCTGTCGCTAGACATCAGTTCGGTGACGTTCTCTTTCAAGAACGCATAAATCTTCTCTGAGTTTGAAACCGTCATCACGCGTCCGATTGCGCGGTGAGCACCTGCACCACCGGCTACGTCGATGCCGTCGCCGAACTCGTGCGATGGTCGCCAGCGAGCATATTCCTGAAGTGCGTAGTGGCCGTTGCTAGGGTCGTGGGCCTGGTCGAACTTGCGGAATGAGAGTTGCTCGTAGCTGCTGTACTTGGTCGCCGCGTCCTGAGCGAGACCAAGGTACTTGCCGCCCTTTTGGTCGATAGGTAGTGAAAGCTTGCCACCTAGGCTGGCTGCAACCTGAGGAACGTCAATCGAAAGAAACTTCCAGCAGTCAGGGAGTCTGTCGCTCTGCCAGCTGTAGTTTGACTTGAGCTCGGCAAGGAGCTCGTCCATCATTAGCGAAAGCGTCTTTGCGCCAGAGCCACCAAGGCCGACAACTAGTACTTTTCTCATTTGTTTCCCATTCCCTAGATTCCGACAAAACCGTCGTTGCCGGAGTTGCCGTTGTTGCCGTTGTTGCTGGTGCTACCCGAGTTGTTGGTTGAACCGCTACCGAAATCGAAGCCAGACGAGTCTGAGCTGATGATTCCGGCCGAGCTCTTCTCAGGCAGCTTCTTCAAAATGTTTGAACTGGAGCGCAAGAAGTCAGCCATTAGCTCAGGCGCAGACAAAGCGCTCGAGTTGTAGCTCACAATCAAAACGATGGTTCCTGAACCAGTCGAAGACTCAGCGAACAAGTCAACCGAGCTCGAACCGGTGTAGAAGATCCATTCGCTACCCAGGTTGAGCGACATGTAAGGCTTGTCGTCACCGGTAGAGTTTGCGCCGATCTCAGAACTGTTGGCAAGCTCCGCATGCGAGATGGCTTTTAGGCCGAATGGGTTTACCTTCACACCGAAAGTATCCATGCCGACGGTTGCCGACTTGCGGTCTTCGGAGACCTGAATGTAGCCGAATTTGCTTAGGTCGGCGGCCCAGGTGGTTAGGTCTGAGGCGTTGGTGACTTCACCGTTGGCATACTGCACATTGAAAGCCGCCGAAGTTACGTTGCCCGAGACTGTTTTGTCTGGGAATCGTGAAAGCAGGACGGTGATAAGAATCAGTGCGCCAATTGGCAGCGCGATACCAATGGCCATGAAGAAGATGGTCCAGAGAAGCTGAGAAATGAGGTTTGCGCTTGCAAGCTGGGTTGCGGTGAAGTCGCCCTTAACCTGGGTAACCTCCTGCTGAACCCCAACAGCTTTCGCTGCGAAAAGCAGCTGGCCGCGAACTGAGCCCTGAGCGTTTACGTCGGTTTTGCCGTCGGCAATCTTGACGCCAATCTCGATTGGCACTGTGACGGTTTCGTTTTTGCCAATCTTGATGTTGTCGGAGGTGCCGGCAGGCAGGTAAAGCTCGTATTCGACGTCTTTAGGGAACTGGGTCGCCTTGACCTGAGTCTTCATATCGGCAATCGAGATCTCGAAGTCGGCATCTGGGCTGCCGACGAAGGTTACGTTAGCCTGCTTGC
>CANGNZ010000075.1 GCA_947455435.1 Microbacteriaceae bacterium | reverse complement strand
GCCGCCTAAGCGCAAGGGAAGTTAGTAGATTGCAAGGCTTTCCTGAATGGTTCAACTTTGGTCAGCAACTAGATTCTGCGACTTATAAACAAATGGGTAATGCCGTCAACGTTGGTGCTGTCTATCAAGTGTTGCGGCGCCACATCTCTCGAGACCGAGAATTGATCCTCAAGCAACCGCGTGGGAGCTTGCTCGTAGATGCGGTCGAGGCAGCTCCAAAGAGCCCAGATTCAAGGTTAGAAGAATGGATACTACGCAATGAAAATTAAAGGCGAAGTTGCCTCACGGACCCGAATTGACCTGGTCAACGGAATCGCTTCAGAGCTCGACATCCCGACACAAGGCATTGGCAAAGGGAGTTCTGTTCATACGGACTTTATAAAGAATGTAAGTCGTGCGCTAAAGCTAGAAGTTTCGGGTACAAGCAAAGTCTCTGAGCACCTAGAAGCAATTCTGACCCACTTTGGCTTAGGTATTGAACCGGCAGACGTTAGCAACGGGAGCACGATAACTCAAAGAGCATTTCGAAAAATACTGAGGTCATTGACCCGACAGGACTTCGCGTTTATCTTGAACTATGCCGACCACCCAGTGAGCGCTTCGTATAACGATGACATCAGCGTTTCTTATGGATTTAACGAGAATGTGACCGGCCGCGTACCTCTGATCGAATCTGGTCCTGGCTCGAAAGTTCTCTACTACGCAACTTCTAAGGCAAAGTCTCACTCGCCAAAAACTTTCTTCGCGACAGCAACTGTAAAAGAGATCACAGGCCCAGTAAATGGGGAATACGTCGCTACTTTATCCGACTACATGGAATTCCAGGAGCCTGTACCTGTTGCCGAAGTCGACATACCCAAGTGGAATAGGCAGCACGCAATCGTGGAAATCACTCCGACTACATACAATTCAATATTGTCGGGCGGCGCCCAACAGATGAAAACGGACAGCAACGAGCCGATGAAGAAGCTTCTAGATGAAACTGGATTGTCTGAGCTTTTTCTAAGAAACATTCTGGACAGCTTAGAGGACGAGTCTCCGCAGGTAGTTCTCACGGGGCCTCCGGGTACTGGTAAGACACACATCGCTAAAGCCTTAGCCAAGCACCTTGTTAGTGGGCAGGAGCCTGTCGAGGGTAGTGGGCTAGTGAAAGTCGTTCAATTCCACCCCACATACGGCTACGAAGAATTCGTGGAGGGGCTTCGTCCTGTTACGAATTCATCAGGTCACGTTGAATTTCAAAATGTCCCAGGCGTAATCCTTCAAATGGCTCGACTAATTGAGGAAGACGGGCTTAGGAGGGTTTTAATCATCGATGAGATGAACCGCGCCAACCTTCCCCGCGTCTTTGGCGAATTGATGTTCTTGCTCGAATACCGAAATGAGAGTGTTTCACTCGCTCTCTCTCCGTCTTTTAGGTTGCCATCAAAGTTGTTCATCATTGGAACTCTTAACACTGCTGATAGAAGTGTTCAAGCTCTGGATTTGGCTCTGAGACGACGTTTTGATTTCTTTGAAATAGGCCCAAGTAGCGAAATCATTCGCACCCACTACAAGAAGTCAGGAAATCGTAACGAGCTCAAGGAAGCTTTGATTCAGGGCTTTGAAAAGCTAAACCAGGACATCGAAACAGCCGTCGGGGACAGGCATTTGCAAATCGGGCACAGCTATTTCCTTAGAAAGACAATGGACCGAGCTGCTCTAATTAAAATTTGGCAGCAGCAGCTCGAACCACTGCTCGAAGAGTATTTCTTCGACAACCCATCCATTGCTAAAGGTTTTGTATTCGGTGACTACTGGCCTGCATAAACGCGAAATTCAAATATCGGAATCGCGCTGGGAACCAGTTGACCTAAGCGAATCCGATAGGGACGCTCTTCTGGCAATTCGTGATGAATGGCAGACAGAGAAGGATCCGCGATTCTTCAAGCGTGAAATTGCTGAAAATGGCGTTGCAGAAACCACAAAGATTCTGGATGTTCGCTCCGAAAGAGGCGGCAAAGTTGCCATTCGAGTTTTCGACGCTATTGGCGCGATCGACCTCCCGGACTCAGTAATTTTGGTTAATCCTAAAATTCCGATCGCTCACTTTAACTACATCGCGACACACGCAATGGTGCCTCCAACTAAGAAGAGCTCGGGTCAATTTGGATTAGCTAATGCGCAACATTTCCTTGAAATGGTATGCACGTGGGCGGTCGATTCTGTTGAACTCATACTGCGTGATGGCCTTGCCAGGGGATACAAAACCACTATTGATCAGGTAGTCGCAATCCGCGGCCGTCTCGATGTCCAGTCGGCATCGCGCCGCATTATTCGCGGAAACTTCAACCTGGATTGCGAGTACGACGAGTTTTCTGAGGACACCGCGCTAAATCGCGTCCTGAAGCACGCTCTAAAATTCATCTCCGGAAATCCTGCCCTTTCTGAGGCTCTACAAGCGAGAGCCAAACGTGCCACTAAGTATTTCACTGGTGTTGGCCCTATGAAGTACGAAGATTTGCGAGCAAAGACCAATAGGAACTCCCGCCATTACGCAGACGCCGTGGAATTCGCCAAAAACGTTCTGGAGAAGTCTGGAAGAGATTTGGCGTCCGGTATGCAAAGGTCAAGGTCATTTTTATATAAAACACCTCTTCTGATTGAAGAAGGTATTCGCAACATCGTGCGGGACGGAATTGCTCCCGTTCAGGTCATAAAACCCAAGGCCAAGAGGTTGCCTACTTCGGATAACCGCGTTGTCGAAGCGAACCCGGACCTCGGTGTTGGCCAAGAACCTCTGTACACGGGTGATGTCAAATACAAGATCCAGAGTCAGCATTGGCGTCGAACCGATCTTGCGCAGGCTGTGTTCTTTGCTGTTGCCTATGAATCCCCTAAAGCCCTAGTCATTGATTTTGCTGACGAAAACAGCGTCAAGAACGGGACGGTAGCGGTGTCCTCGATTGAGGTTTCGCCCATTAGTTGGAACATCTCTGACGGTGTAAGTCCAATGCAAGCAAAAGACCAACTACTGGCGGAAGTTTCCCGCTGGCTTAGTTCGTCGACTCTGGTTTTCGCGCCAGCGCTAAAGGCTAGCTAAAACTGCCCTCAAATCCTCCCGAGTAGGAGGCTCGCAACCAGCACGCTCACAGGTGATTGAGGCTGCTATGCCGGCGATGTAGACGTAGTTGGTTAGTTCTTCAATGTCGATGTTGTTTAGGTCGGTGCCGAGGTAGTTGTTGTCTTGGAGCTGGCCGAGAAGGTTGGCGCAGAAGGTGTCGCCGGCACCTACCGTGTCGACGACGTTGATCTTTCTGGTTGAGACGTCTTTTCTTTTGTTTTGCTTAGTGAAGATGGAGGTTCCTTCGGAGCCTCGGGTGATTAGAACGATCTTGTCTTCGTTGGCCCATTCTTGGGCGACTACATCTACTGGGCGTTGGTTTTGGTAGAGCCATTCGATGTCTTCGTCGGAGGCTTTGATGATGTTCGAGAACTTGTTGGTTCTTTCGACTCTGGCTTTCTCTTTTTCTGGGTCGAAACCGAGGGCCGAGCGGATGTTGATGTCGTGGGAGATAGTTACTTCTTTGAGTTCTTTGGCCCACTCTTCGATGACCAGGTTGCCGGGTTCCATGGCCATGGTGAGGCAGCCGAACTGGATGCAGTTGATTCCTGCTTTGTTGAGTTGTTCTTGGGTGGGGAGTTCTTCTTTGGTCCAGCCCCAGTCGGAGGTGCCGTTCACATAGAAGGAGTAGTTGGGCACTCCGGCTTCGTTCAAGCTCACGATTGCGAGGGTTGAGTTCTCGTTGGTGATTAGTGAGTTCTCGAAGTTGACGTTGTTGGTTGTCAGTTTTTCTCTGATGATTTGGCCGAAGCGGTCGTTGCTCATACGGGCGTAGAACGTGTGCTTCGCGTTTCTTCGGGCGAGGGCGGTGGCGACGTTGAGGTTGGCGCCGCCGACGATGGCGTTGAAGGCGCCTGGCTGGTAGCGGTTCTCAATGAGGTCGATTAGGGCTTCGCCGATAACAAGGATCATCGTTTTTGTCTTTTCTTTTTGCTTTTTTCTTTGTGGTTTTAGTTCTTGTTGAGGTTCTTGATGGAGCCTCTGGTGAGGAGGTTGGTTGGTAGAACAATCTTTTCGGGTTTCTTTGCTTTGTTGTTGATGTGTTCGATCAGCTTTTCTACTGCGAGCTTGGCTAGTTCGTCTACTGGGCGTTCGACAACGGCGATGCCGGGGGCGATTGCTTCGAGCCATTGCGAGTCGTCGACGGTGACAAGCGAGATGTCGTTGGGGATGTTCAGGTTTAGTTTGTTGGCTGTTCTAAGAACGGCGAGGGCCATGTCGTTGTTACTGGTGAAGATGATGGTTGGTGGGTTTTTAGTTTTTAGTAATTGGGTTATTGCTAGTTCGGCTTTTTGGGGGTCGTCGGGGGAGTAGATCCAGGTGGGGTTTTTGATCTTGTTGTCGATGACGCCGTTCATGAAGCCGTTGACGCGGTCTTCGATGGTGGAGTTTTGGAGGAGGGGCTTCTCTTTGGTTGGCTCTTGAACGGTTGAGGTGGCAATGAGGAATGCCATGTTTTTGTGGTTCTTCTTGGTTGCTTCGGTGACGGCTTTTTCGCAGGATTCGAAGTCGTTGGTGGTGATGCTGGTTGCGTTGATGCCTGGCACCATGC
>CANGNZ010000074.1 GCA_947455435.1 Microbacteriaceae bacterium | reverse complement strand
GACCATTGCCCGAGTCGACGGTTCCGACGCTTGACTGAATTCCGGTTTCTTGAACCGCAGGGCTCACACGACTCGAACCCCAGCCGGCCATAAAGATGTTTCCGCCAGCCGAGTAGATGAGGTGAGAAGCGGC
Source organism: Microbacteriaceae bacterium (assembly GCA_947455435.1). Taxonomy (GTDB): domain Bacteria; phylum Actinomycetota; class Actinomycetes; order Actinomycetales; family Microbacteriaceae; genus Rhodoluna. The sequence continues at coordinate 4,547 of CANGNZ010000074.1, read as the reverse complement.
AAGGTAGATGCCGTCTGATCCCGTGCCGTCTGCACCGGCATTGGTTCCCTTGGCATGGCCGTCTGGCACGCCGTCTCCCGCAGCACGATCCATGTAGCCGTTCGCAGTGGTGAGACCCGAATCGGTTCCCCCATCGTCCAAGCCACCGGCCATGGTGATTGCTCCACCCTGACTCTTAATGGTGGTCGAAGCCGCAATGTAGATGTTTCCGCCGTTAGATGCGGTTCCGGCGACCTTGTCGGCGTCTGACCAGAAGATGATCGGGCCGTTGTTGGTCTGAATCGTTCCGGCGGTAGTCACCGAGGTCGTGATGTTCTGCGTGGCCTTCACCAAAAGCTTGCCGCCCGAGAGCGTGTTGGTGAGGTTGCCGTTGATAGTTACCCATTGGCCGTAGATCTCGATCGGTGCACCGATTGACAGGTTTCCGGGGAAGTTCACGGTTCCGGTGTCGCCAGCCTTACCGAAACGAACGAGGCTCGGCGTTGAGGTGACGAGCGAGTAGTCGTTGTCGAAGTTTGGAGTGGTGTACCAAGCGCTGCCGTAGGGCTCGAAGGCGATCTTGCCTGTGACGTTGTACTTCGTTAATAGATTGTCGTTGATTGCATCTGCCTGAAGAACAAAGCCACCACCCGAAGTGTTGGTGAAGGTTGTTCCCGCGTTGCCGCCCCAGACGTTACCAACGTTCGAGCTAGAGTGAGCCGAAATCTTGATTGAGTCGTCGGCCGTGTTGCTTGACGTGTAGCTAGTGGTTCCGCCCCACGCATTGAACTCAATAGGGCCACCGTTTGCAGTGCCCGCCATCCATGCATCGATAAATATTTTTCCTGCACCTGAGTTAATGGTGAGTCCGCCTGGTGTCGGCACAGCCGCAGACCAGTTGGTCATAGCGCCTGAGTTTGTCTTTCCACGAACCGTGATGTTTCCGCCAGCAGAATAAAGCTGGGTAGAACCGTTGTTGATGTCGGCGGTGCCCAAGTAAACGCCACCGTTGTAGTTGTTAGCCGCGCCATTGCCAGAGGTGGTACCGGTCTCGGTGTCCAATGTGCTTCCGGTGGCCCAGCCTCCTGGTCGGTAGTTGTAATCGGTCAGCGAAGTGTCGGTTTCGACTGCTCCACCACCTAGAACTATGTCGCCGCCACCGGTGGTTGCTGTTCCACATAGACCTGTATTAGCTGTGCAAAGGAAAGCGCCGTTGTTGGCCGAGCTCTTGAGAACAACCGAACCGCCTCCCGTCGAGTCAGAGTCGGCCCAGAGCGAAAGCAAGCCGCCATAGGTGCGAACGGTTCCGCCAGTTGCAACTCGAACCAACCCGGTTGCCTTGGCCATGAATCGCTTGCCAACTCCAGAAACCATCTGAGTGCCGCTGATTTCAACGGTCGTGCCATAGAGGTCAAAGTTGTTGGTGATCGTGTTGCTGCCAGAAGCAGTTAGCGTGCGGCCATAGACCTGCAGGTTGCCAGGGAACGTGAAGCCGCTTACTGTGATGTCGCTTGCTGTTGCTGCGGCGTTACCGAACCTCAAGTCCGTCGTGCCACTGAAAGACCAACCCGGGATCGGCAGGGTCTGTGCTGCGCTGAAGTTAGTTCCAGACGGCTCAACCACAACCTTTGCCATGCGAACGTTGAATGGGTCGGTGTCGGTTAGTAGTTTGTCGGTCTTAAGTGTGAATGTTCCCGTTGAGGTCGAACCGGACGCAGCGCCGATGTTTACTGAAGCGACACCTACGTTGAAATTGTTCCAGGTAAAGCCCTTGACGCCCGCGTCGACTGTGATGTTTCCGCCGACCGTGTAGGCGTTGAAGTTCATTAAACGAATCGCTTCGTCAGAGTTGGTTCCACCAACCGCGTTCATCACAATGTTTCCGGTTGCGCCGGTTGCGTTAAACGTTGTGCCGTTTGTCGCGCTGCCACCAATCACGCTGATCGGAATCGAGTCGGTTGCAGTCGTGGTCGAGGTTCCGTTGATGGTGATTGCGTCGCCCGAAGGTTTTGCCGAGGTGATAAGGATCGGGAAGGCCTGCTGAACGTTCAGCTCGATCGGGTGCGGGTTAGCCGTAGATGAAGTGGTCGAAAGTCCAGTCAATGTGATCGAGCCAACACCCGAGTCAATTGTTGTTCCGTCAGCGCCGCGAATTCCAATGAATGTGCTCGACTCACCGCGCATGGTGAGGTTTCCGCCACCGGTGTAAACGCGGAAGCCAGTAGCCGAGTTGGTGGCTGCGTTGAAGTCCACGCCTGGCGCGCCAGCGGTGTTCGAGAATGCGTAACCCGAAGGGTAGCCATCTGAACCCACGGCTCCACCCGCAATCCAGATGCCGCCACCGCCGGTTTGCGCCGAGGCGGTTGCACCGTTTGAGGTGTTCAAGAACGTGTTCTGCCCAAACGAGATGTAGCCGCCTGCTGTGGTTGCGCGGTCGGTGTCGGCCCAAAGAACCAAGGTGGACGCAGTCGCCTTAGCTGTCTGCAATGTCACCGATGTGCCGGTGGTGATGTTGGTAGCCGACTGCACGAAGATGCTTGAGCCCGAGCAGTTGGTCGAGACCGAAACCGAGTTGGCGAAGCTGATCGATGCCGTCGACGAACCGGTAGCTGCGAAAGTTAGGCTGCCACAAGTCGTCGAGGCCGAGATGTTGTTGTTTACCGAGATTGCCGCCTTTGCAGGCAGCGCGACGTCACCCGCGGCGAGCGCGTTCTGAAGGTCGGTGGTGTTGAGTGTGGTCGCTGTGTTGTCGGTGGTGGCAAGCCAAACGCCGCCGTCAAAGTATCCGCCCGATGAAGCGGCGGTTGAGATTGTGAGGTTTCCTGAAATACCGACGCCCGCAAATGTTTGGCTGATTCCTTGCAGGTTTGGCGCACTGAAGTTGATTGCGGTTGTCGACGACGTCACCTGAATGCCATTGAACGTTGCCACGCCAGACGAGTCTGTTGTTGCAGTGAGCACACCTGAAACACCGGTACCCGAAGCCGTGACGACCACACCGGCCGCGCTAACCGCGTTGCCCGAACCATCTTTGATCGAAACCTTTGGCTGAGTGAGAAGCGGCGTTGCTGCAGAAGTAGGTGCGCCAACAGCGTTGCGGTCAATACCTAGAGCGACTCCGGTGTTGGTTGCCACATAGCGGATTATTACGGTACCCGAGGCGCCAGCAGAACCGTTGCCACACCCGTCACCACCGGCTCCACCACCTGAACCGGTGTTTGCCAATGCAGTTGCAGGCGCTGACGCACCAGTTGGTGCGCCAGGTGCACCGTAGGTGCCAGGCCAACCATAAACGGTCACACCCCAAGCTCCGCCGCCACCACCACCGGCATACCAGCGAACGTCTCCGGTGATCGAGTTCGTGTAGCCGTTCGCGCCGTTGGTTGGGTTTACGCCGCTCGAGGTCGAACCTGCACCCGAAGCACCACCCTGAGAACCCCCAACGCCCGCGGCGCCACCGTTCGAGCTGTATGCGTTGTAAACAGCACCGCCGCCACCGGCACACGTGTTATTTGACCAAATCTGCTTGCCCCCAAGACCGCCACCGCCAACGGTTGAGGACGCATTGCCAGTCCAGTTGATCGTAGAATCGCCGCCGTTTGAACCACTCTGGTTGATAAGTCCGCCAGCGCCGCCGGCGCCAACAACAACCGTTACTGGGGTTCCCGCAGTGATTGCTACTCCAGTGCGATAAGCCGAGCCACCGCCAGAACCACCGGCTCCAACGTTGTTACCGCCACCGCCACCGGCACCAACAGCGAGCATGTCGAGTGAGGTCACGCCGGTTGGCACGTTCCAGGTGCATGAGCCGGTCTGCTGGAATTCAACGATCGTGTAGTTGGTGCCGCCGATGTTCTTTACGTACGAGTACGAGTCGCACTGACCAGAAGGTGCGGTAGGGGTTGCGTCGATGTAAGAAACGATTACGACACCGGGGCCACCATGACCACCCTGAGCGCCGCGACCCGCGTAAACCGAGCCACCACCGCCACCGCCACCGTAGTTTGCTCCACCGTCGTTTCCATCGCTGACAGAGTTTGCTGCAGTTACACAGGTACCACCGGCTGCGCCACCACCAGAACCACCAAATGAGGTTCCGCCACACGTGCCAGCCGAAGTGTGTGTGCCACCGCCACCACCGCCGGCGTAGTAGAGCGAAGTACCCGTGATTGTTGAAACCTTGCCGGCACCACCGTTACCGCCGCGAACCATGGACGAACTTCCGTTGTCACCCACAGCGCCAGCACCACCGCCACCACCGGCGTTCACACCTGTCGGTGAAACACCAGTTCCACCTGCAAAACCTTGCCCCGAGGTTCCTGCACCACCAGCGTTGCCAAGGGTGCCACCACCACCAGATGCACCGCTACCAACGGTCAAGAAGTCGGCTGACATACCGTAGCCACCACCCGCAACCGTTTGCGAACCAAAAACAGTCGAGCCACCATTCGTCGCTTCAACAACCTGCTGCGAAGATGCCGAGTAGTTGAGGTTGGTCTGAGAACCTCGGCCGCCGTAGCCAACGGTTACGGTCTGAACCGAGCCTGGAGCGACTGCCAATGTGGCTT
>CANGNZ010000073.1 GCA_947455435.1 Microbacteriaceae bacterium | reverse complement strand
TTCGGTCACGAGTTCGTGTTCCTAACCGACTACCCTTCAACCGTGCGCCCGTTCTACCACATGCGTCACGCCGACAACGATGCGCTAACCAACTCATACGACCTAATCTGGCGCGGCACCGAGATCACCACCGGCGCTCAGCGCGAGCACCGCGTCGATGTTTTGATCGAACAGATCAAGTCGAAGGGCTTGGAGCCTGAAGGCCTAAAAACCTATGTCGACTTCTTCCGTTACGGAGCGCCAACACACGGTGGCTTTGGAATGGGCTTGCTTCGCGTAATCATGTTGCTGCTTCACCAGCCAAACATTCGCGAGGTCGGCTACTTGTTCCGCGGCCCAAACCGCCTAGAGCCGTAAACCTACTTCGACCAGTTGTCGAGCTTGAGGCCAGGGACCCCGGCAAAGCCTTTGCGGTCATTCGTCACAAGGACTTTGCCGAGCGAAAGCGCGTGAGCAGCAACGAGCGTGTCAAACTTTCGCGCTATTTTCGCGCTGGCCCGAAGCCGAGCCGCATACTGTGCGGCGGCGCTATCAAACGGGTAAACCCTGATTCTGTCGAGTATCGCTATGCCAAATTGATAGTCCAGAGAATCCCCCGGCAAACCTTCTAGCCCGGCACGAAACTCAAGCTCAACGATCGAAGAGATAGCAAACTCGTCATCTTGAAGCTCGGTAAGTCTTTCGAGTATGTCTCGACTGCCCTTCTGTAACCCAATCAACACATTGGTGTCCAACATGAACATGTCTAAGCCTCGTTCCAAGGGTCACGCCATTCAAATGCATCTCGATCGGCCCTGATTTTGTCCATCCAGGTCTGCGCCGCTTCGTCGCTAAGCCCGGGCCCAAACTCACCAGCCTGAAACCTCTCGATCAGCTCGGCAAGACGGTTCTTCGGCGGTTGATCGCTAATGCAAACCTCGCCGTTCGGGCCTCGGAAGATGCGCAACTCTGCGCCTTCGTCGAAGCGGAACTCAGCGGGGATTCGAACAGCTTGGCTGCCGCCGTTTTGAAAGACCTTTGTCATGTACACCTTCATCTGTAACCCCTCCTGCAAGAAGTATAGACGTGTGTATAGACAATAAATAGGTTGGGTTAAGATTCGTGCTGGGCTAGGTCGTCCAAGGCCCCGCGCAAGCGGTCTGGGTCGATTCGCCAATAGTTGTGAACCTTGCCGTTGATCAGAAGCACCGGAATCTCTTCTGAATACTTGGCGGCCAGCTCCTCGTCGACCAGGATGTCGTGCTCTTTGTATTGCACGGCAATGTGTCGAGCCACCCCGCGATGGATTGACTGAAACTCACCGAGGACGGCGTTGACGACCATGCGAGCGTCGTCGCAAAGGTGGCAACCGGCCTTGCCGATCAAGTCGATTTGGATGGTATTCAACACGGTTTCATCCTAGGCGCACCTCTAAACTTGTTCAGTGCCCACCCCTAAGAAGATTGAGAAGAAGAGCGCTGCGTTCTTCGACCTAGACAACACGCTGCTGCGTGGGTCGTCTACCTTCTTATTCGGCAAAGAGGCTGTGAAGCTCGCATTCTTCACGCGCAAAGACCTTTGGCGCTTCGGCCTCTCGCAACTGCGCTTCATCTGGCGAGGCGAATCGGCAAAGATGCTCGCGCACATCGAAGATCGCGCAATGTCGTTGGCCGTTGGCCAAAACGCAGCCGAGCTAGAAAAACTTATCGAGAGCGTTTGGCAGCATCACATCTCAAAACGCCTCTGGCCCGAGACCGTGCGCATCGCGCAAGAACACATTGCCGCCGGCCGTGAGGTTTGGATCGTCACCGCAAGTCCAGTGCAAATGGGCGAGTTCATTGCAAACAAACTAGGGCTAACCGGCTCGCTCGGCACGATTCTTGAAATCAAGGACGGCAAACTGACCGGCGAATTCATTGGCCGACCACTGCACGGCAAGAGCAAAGCCAAGGCCGTGAAGGCGCTGGCTCTCGAGCGCGGTATAAGCCTTCGCAAGTCTTACGCATACAGCGACTCACACAACGATCTACACATGCTGACTCGCGTTGGCCACCCGGTTGCGGTGAATCCAGACAAGATTTTGACCAAGCACGCCAAGGCTGCTGGCTGGAAGATCTTAGATTTCAAAAAGCGCGAACTCAAACGCCACTGGGGCAAGTAACAAGAAACCCGCCAACAATTTGCTGGCGGGGTTTTTGTTTAAGTAGCGAACTACTTCTTATTGCGACGCTGGTGACGAGTCTTACGAAGCAGCTTGCGGTGCTTCTTCTTCGACATACGCTTGCGGCGCTTCTTAATTACTGAACCCACAAAAACCTCACATTGGTTGAAAGCTCTGTGCCGAGCACAAATACTCGCCCTAGTCTAGCCGTTTTTTACCCGTCAAGCATCCCCAGATTCCTCGGGAGTTCGCAATACACTCAACCCGAGCCGGTTTTTCGATCGGCAAACAAAACGAAAGGCACGAAAGTGAATCTTCCACCGCTAGTTAGAAAGATGCTGGCTGAGTTTGTTGGCGTCACGATGTTCCTCACCTCAATCGTTTACTCCCAAAATTCAATGGTTCTAGCAATCACGCTAGGAATCATGGTTCTCTTGGTTGGCGGCGTAAGCGGCGGCCACCTAAACCCTGCCGTCTCGCTCTACTTCTTCTCACGCAAAGAGTTGTCGGCCATGGACTTCATCGGTTACCTCGTAGCTCAGCTTCTCGGTGCCGTAGCCGGTGTGTTCTTGGGCGCCTTCATGCACGGCGACAAGGTGCTCGGCTTCTCTACCGCAACAAACTCGGTATCTGCCGCCCCGGCTTTCGTCGGTGAAGTAGTTGCGACCGCTGGCTTGGTTCTTCTGATCGTCACCCTGATTCAGAACAAGCTCACCCACCTGATTCCGTTCGGTCTGATGCTCTGGGTTTTCGCAGCAGCAAACTTCACCCCAACCGGCGCTCAGGCAAACCCTGCAGTTACCTTCGGTCTAATGGTTTACGGTAAGGCTTCGGTCAGCACCGGTGCGACTCTGATTCTGGCCGAAATCGTTGGCCTCCTCGTTGGTGTTGTCTTGAGCATGCTACTCACCTCGGCAACCGCAAAGAAGAAGGCAGCGGCCAAGAAGAAGTAAACAGTTTCGAAACAAGTTCGCCTCGAGCCAAAAAGGTTCGGGGCGTTCTTGTTTAATAGAGGCATGACTTACAAAGCCTCGGTTCTTTTTGTGTGCGTTCACAACGCTGGTCGCTCCCAGATGGCAGCTGGCTACCTGCAACACCTAGCCGGTGACCGCGTTGAGGTGCGTTCAGCAGGTTCGGCACCTGGCAATTCCGTGAACCCTTCTGCCGTTGCCGCGATGGCTGAGGAAGGCATCGACATCTCGGCTGCCACCCCAAAGATTCTTACCGACAGCGCAGTTGAGGCTTCTGACTACGTGATCACCATGGGTTGCGGCGACGCCTGCCCGTTCTTCCCTGGCAAAACCTACCTTGACTGGGTGCTAGAAGACCCTGCTGGCCAGGGAGTTGAAGCGGTTCGACCTATTCGCGACGAAATCCGCGGTTTGGTTGAAAACCTGATTGCCGAGATTGACGCTAAGGCTTAGCGCTTAACCTTCGTAACAACCTTCTTGGCCTGTGATTCGGCCGATTGCTTGGCCTCGTGTAGTTTGCGTCCGAGCTCTTTGCCCAAAACCTTTGGATCGGTTTCGATGTTTACGCGGGTTGCAAGCTGCTCGGCGATCCAAGAACCACCGATTGCGAATAGCTCGCCGAGCTTCTCGCCGAGAACGTCGATGTCTTTGTCGAACGCGTCGTCGGCACCGAGGGCGCGGAGCCAGAGAGCCGCCTTGCCAAGAGCCGCGGTCTTCACCGAGTAGAAACGGTTTTGGCCCGAAACCTTCACGCTGACTAGGTCGGCATCGCGCAGAGTCTTGAGGTGCTTCGAAACCGTTGGCTGGCCGAGCTTGGTTAGGGTGACCAGGTCGCCAACAGACTGGCCAGGCTTCTTGGCGAGCGCCTCGAGTAGCTGGCGGCGGGTTGGGTCGGCTAGGGCTGCAAAAATGTCGGTCATGCTTAGAGATTACCTTCTGCTATTTCTTTTGCGCGAGCGAGAGCCGCCGCGGTTGCTTTGTCGAACGTTGCCTTGAGGTTTGCCTCTTCGAGCACGGCAACCGCTCGCATGGTTGTGCCGTTCGGGCTGGTCACCTGGCGGCGAAGCTCTTCTGGGCTCTTGCCGCTTGCGGCCAACAACTCGGACGCCCCCAAGAAAGTGTCGTGAACCATGACTTCGGCCTGTTCGGCGGTGAAGCCCATCGATACTGCGGTGGCGGTGAACTGTTCGATGAGATAAAAAACATAGGCGGGGCCGGAGCCAGAAATCGTGCTGAGAGCGTCGATCTGAGACTCGTCGATTACGAGGACCTTGCCAACTGATTCGAAAACCTTGGTCGCGGTCGCTAGGTCTTCTGCGGTCGCCCGCGAACCCTTGGCGATGCCGGTTACCCCTCTGCCAACCACCGACGGGGTGTTTGGCATTGCGCGAACCACCGAGTTTGAAACCGCTGCCTCCATGGCTGCAGTGGTGATCCCGGCGGCGACGCTGATGATCAATGCATCCGAGCCAAGCGCACCGGCGACCTCACCTAAAACCTCAACAACATAGGCGGGCTTGACGCCGACGATCACCGTGTGGGCGCCGGCAGCGGCATCACGGTTTGCGCTCGCGTTAGATTCGAGCGAGTATGCGCTCACCCCAAGTTCATCGCGCAACTTAGCCGCGCTTGCCTCGCTCTTGGTGCTCACCGAAACATCAGTTGGGTCGATGCCCGATGCGAGCAGGCCGTGCAGGATTGCGCCGCCCATTGAGCCGGTGCCGAGAATTGCGATTCGATTGCTGTTCACAGTTCAAGTCTAGGGTCGGTGGTGCTTGGTAGTTTTGAGTC
>CANGNZ010000072.1 GCA_947455435.1 Microbacteriaceae bacterium | reverse complement strand
CTGAAAGGTGCCGTCAATCATGTAGGTGAATGTCTCGAAACCACGATGCGGGTGCCACGAAGTGCCGCGCGGTTCGTAAGGCGCGTATTCAACCTCGCCCATTTGATCCATGTGGATGAAAGGGTCAAGGTCTTGGTATGAAACCCCCGCAAAAGCGCGGGTTACCGGGAAGCCGTCACCTTCGAAGGCCTTCGGCCCCTTAGTCACCGACTTAACCGGTCGGGCAAGGCCGTGAGCGGCTGAAAGGCGTGGAAGCGTGAGTGTGCTGGCAGTAACTGCAGGCATTTTGGTCCTAACTGGTTGCAAGCAATCGAACAGCACCCGTTGACCTTTATTCCAACACAGTTTGCAGGTTTCGGCGGTAAGTTGTTTGAAATACAACTTTGGGAGCGTGCATGAAAGACCAAGATGCTGAGCTGATTCAAAACGCTATTCACGGTGTTGCCGAGGTGACTCGAGGCGATCGTGGTCTTCGAGTGCACCGGCTTCACTCAAAATACGCGATGCACCACGAGAACGACCCGCTGACCCAAAAGGTTGCCGACCAAGCCTCAGGTGCTCGCTTGGTGTTTGAAACCCTAGCCACTCGCATCGAGTTTGGTTTTCGTGCGACCGGAGACAAAAGCATTGACGGCAGTTTTGTTTCGGCACCGACAACCGTAAACCTCACATATGCGGGAAAGAAGCTGCTGTTTAGCCACGCAAACCCGGACCGCAGGGTTTGGAGCGGGAACGCGGTAGCCCATATTGAAACGGGCGAGGACGCATTTGCGATTTTTGAGCTCGAAGAAACGATTGAACCGCGAATGGTTGAACTGTGGTTGCCGCACAACAGCGACATCGAGATTCTTTCGCTTTCGGCGGATGCCCCACTAGAGGCGGCGAAGGTTTTGGCTCCAAAGTGGGTGCACTACGGATCTTCGATTAGCCACTGCATGGAGGCCGATGAACCTTTGGGCGTCTGGCCCGTGGTGGCGGCTCGCGAACTCGACCTTGACCTCTTTAGTCTCGGGCTTGCCGGTTCGGCGAACATAGAGCAGTTTGCCGCGCGTGCCATTGCAGAGCTGCCTGCTGACTTCATTTCACTGAAGCTCGGCATCAACCCAGTTGGTGGTCGCAACATGACCAGGCGCACCTTCGTGCCGGCCGTTCACGCCTTTCTTGACACCGTTCGTGCGGCTCACCCCGAAACCCCAATCGTTTTGATTTCTCCCGTCATTTGCGAGGCTCTTGAAGATGCGCCTGGACCCTCTGGCGGCGGCCTGGACGGCAAGGTTAAGGCGTCAGAACATCGCGCCGAGGATTGGGTTGGCGATCTGACCCTAACCATGGTTCGAGAGATTCTTGAGGCGGCGGTGGCGAGACGCGAAGACCCGAACCTGGCATACCTAAACGGCCTTGAACTGTTTGGTCAAGAGGATGTTGGGCTAATGCCAGACGGCCTTCACCCAAACGCCGAGGGGTACCGGCTCATCGGCGAGCGCTTTGCCAAAATTGCTAAAGAGCGCGAATACCTGCGATAGCCGTTTCGGTTGAAACAACTTTGGCAAATTCGCCATCGAGGTTGACTGCGGTGATCTTCGAAAGGGTTTCGGCACTCACCACGTTGCCTTCGCTATCTTTGAGGTCGAATGTCCTGGTTGCATCGAGGACGAAGTCGACGTCGTAGCCCATGTTGCCTGCCATGCGAGCGGTGGTTTCGCAGCAGTAGTTGGTTTGGATTCCACAGATCACAAGTTTCTTGTAATTCGATGCGTCCAGCCAGGTTTTGAGATCTGGTTCTCCGTAAAAGGCCGAGTTGACTGATTTGCTGACCAAAAGGTCGTGAGGGCCATCGATGCCAACCTGAAGGTCGTTGCCGCTCTGGCCAGGCGCTAAGACCGAACCCGGGTTCTTTGAGTCGTGACGCACGAGAACTACCGGCAAGCCCTTTTCTCGCCAAGTGGCCAGAAGACTCAACACGTTGCCTTCGCACGCGGGGTTGTTACTCGGCGGCATGGCTGGGTTTTGAAACCCGTTTTGCATGTCAATAACGATAAGTACTGGTCTTTGCTCGCTCATGGGTTTACCCTAACAAGCAGATGACTTAGATTTGTTGCATGGCTCAAATCACCAAGCACCTTTCAGGCAACTTCGGCTCTATCGAGCCAGGCGAGCCGGTGGTGCTGTTTTTGCACGGTTACGGAGCAGACGAGCGTGACCTACCAGGGCTCATGAGCTTCTTGCCGAAGATGCCGTGGTTTTCGCCTCGCGCACCCGAACCCTCGCAATACGGAGGTGCCGCCTGGTTCGCGATCACGACTCCCCTCGACCCGGGTGAGGCCGAGGTCACCGAGGCCACTGAGAAAATTTGGAACTGGGTCGACGCCAACCTCCCCCATGATTCGCCACTGATCTTGTTTGGCTTCTCACAGGGTGGCTTGATGGCCACGCAACTGCTGCGGACGCGTCCGTCGAGAATATTTGCGACGGTGATTTTGGCCGGTTTCATCTTTGGCGGCGAATTACCCGGTGACGCCGAACTTAGGGCAAACAAACCCAAAGTCATTTACTGCCGAGGTTTGGAAGACCAAGTTGTAACCCGCGAAGCAGCCGCAAAGCTAAACACCTGGTTGCAGCAGCACACTAGAGCAATCACAAAAACTTATGACGGGCTTGGTCATTCGATCGATCAACGAGTTATGGCTGATGTTTCCGACTACTTAGAAAACGCCTTAACCAATCGTGGCTAGGTAACGATCGACCGCGGTGGTCAGAATCAACTGATCAGCTGCGGTTTGGTTACCGTACCGAAGGGTTGTTTTAGCGCCCGTCTTGATTTCTACTTCTGAGCCAATCTTGGCGTCCACGACGGTTACCTGGTAAGCGTATTTGACGTCGTCGAAAGACTGGGTTACGTCGTAGGTACCATCGGCCTTATTGAACGTGACATCAATTTCGGCTTCTTTGCCAGCTTCGTCAGACATGCTGAAGGTGTACCAGTCGGCACAAGACGCTAAGCCGGTGAGCTCCCAGATGACTTCGTATTTATCTGGCTTTGTGAAATATGCTGCGTTGTAGTCTTTGTAACCTTTGGTCTTTGGGGTCATCACAACGGTGGTTGGGCCAACGGTTTCGACAACGCCGTTGAGCTGCGCTTCGTCACAGCTGGCCTTTGCGATCAACTTGTAGGCAGCCTTTGCCTGCGCAGGAGTTTTGGCTGCGAATGTGGCTGTGGGGCTTGGCGAGGCGGTTGGCGAGGCCGAAATGGTTGGGTCGCCGGGGGTTGCGCAGCCCGAGGTGAAAGCGGCTGAAGCCACAATCAAGGCTGCAGCAAGAAACTTCTTACTCACCCTTTTTGTCCTTTGCGGCAGACTTGGCCTTCTTTTCGAGGCGCTTCTCTTTTAGGTTCTTGGCCGGTGCAGTCTTAGCAGTGTTCTTGGATGGGTTCTTCTGAGCCACGATGGCCTCCTCGTCGAGGCCAACTTGGCCTATGCCCTTACTTTACGCGCCTAACCTGCGAATGGTGCTATGGTTCAGAGAACGTGTGTGCGCACGTCCTTGAATTGAACAGGACGCAAAATGCGCAAAATTACGACCATCATCGCCGCACTGGCACTCACCCTTGTTGCTCTTCCGGCTCATGCCTACAACAACACCTGGATTGTTGCGCCACAGCTTTCTGCTGTAAAAGTGGTCGCGACCAACGCCAAGACGCTCTCAACCGGTTACGCACTATCGACCCAATCGACTGGTTTCGACTTCGTTTACACCGCACCAACCGGCAACGGGGGCAAGTTTGCCCAGATCAACATGTTTGATGTGACCGGCTCGCTAGGGATCAATTTGGCGGCTAACGCAAGCGGAACCAGCTCGACCGGCTGCGACCCTCAGGTCCTTTCGTCAGACACGCACACCTGCTTCTTCAGACTTGACGGGGCTGGCAAGGCTTCGATTCACGCTTCGCTGAGCAATGTCTCGGCCGATGGGGCATTCAAGTTCAAGATTCTCGCCGGGCCAAACATTCAAGAATCTGCGATCGCTCAGGTCTTGTTCGTCGCCCCAACCAACAAGGTTGTCGCCGTTTCGGCAACATCTAAGGCGATGCTCGGTGGCGCAGGCTTCGCGCAGTTCAAGGTGACTCAAGACGGCAAGGTAGCCGCCGGTATTCGGGTTGCCGTGAGCTTCAAAGGCGTGGGGTCGTTTCTGTCGACTGCTGTGGCAACCTCGGATTCGAAGGGTCTTGTTACCGTTTACCTTTGCAATCTCAAAAAGACCAAAGGCTCAAGCGTCGTATCGGTGAAGATCGATGGCGGAACCGCCTCGGCCAAGTCAACGATCAACTGGGTCGCCGGCAGCCTGCACTAGCTAGTCGGCAACTTGCACGCTGGTGTGCCACCCGGCAGTTTGTGGCGGTAGCGTGCCACAAGGGCATAGGCGATTCTGCTCAACCAGCAAATCGGTGGTACAACCATTACCCAGGCGATAGCCGTGAGCAGTGGATTCTTCTGCAGTCTTAGCAGCTGGGCGAAAGCTTCATGCCCACCAAAGGCGTGACCTTCGTCGATTACGTATACGCGCTTCTGTGCTTGCGGCTGAAGGATTCCGTATTCGGTGACGTCGATCAGCTGCCAAGCGTGAGCCACAATCGGAGTCTTCGAGCGCTTGACGATGTAATTGGCGGTCGTAGTGCAAAAACCACAGTCACCATCAAAGATCAGCACTGGCTGAGACATCGTGAGCCTTTCGTTGATTCAAACTTATCGCGCTTCGGCTAGCCTTGCGTTAGACAACCGAAGGGGCGCTGTGAGCCAAGGCTTTCGAGCAGACATTCAGGGTATTCGCGGTATTGCAATAGCCCTGGTGGTCTTGCTGCACGCAGGCGTAACCGGGTTTCAGGGTGGCTTCGTCGGCGTTGAGTTGTTCTTCGTGTTGAGTGGCTATGTAGTTACCGAAAGCGCTCTGCGAAAGGACCCTCGGTCACTCGGCGCAAACCTAAAAACTTTCTACATCAAGCGAGTTACGCACCTCGTGCCGCTGGCCGCAATTGTGATTGTTGTAACGCTGTTTGCCGCATATTTTTTGCTTGGCCCAGCATTCAACACCGACCTCATTGAGGACTCACGGTGGTCTTCGATGTTCGCGGCTAACT
>CANGNZ010000071.1 GCA_947455435.1 Microbacteriaceae bacterium | reverse complement strand
AGCCGGCATCGTCGAACTCCTGAACCGCTATGAGATACCGACCAAGGGTGCCGAGGTGGCAATCATCGGTCGCGGTATTACCGTCGGGCGCCCACTCGGGCTGTTGATGACCCGCAAGGGAATCGATTCAACCGTCACACTTATTCACTCGGCAACCAGAGACCCTGAGCACATCATCAAGCGAGCCGATATCGTCATTGCGGCCGTCGGGGTTGCTCATTTTGTGCAACCGGAGTGGATCAAGCCGGGTGCCGCCGTGCTCGACGTTGGTGTTACCCGAGTTGAAACCGCCGATGGCGCAACGCTGCTCGGCGACGTTCACCCTGATGTTGCAAACGTAGCTGGTTATCTGAGCCCAAACCCTGGCGGTGTTGGCCCGATGACCAGAGCGATGCTCGTGAAGAACGTGGTCGACAGTGCTAGCCGTATTTGAGGTCTTAGGCGTACTCGCCTTTGCGGCAGCTGGAATCATTGAGGCCGCTCGAAAGCGCCTAGATGTTTTTGGCGTCGTTCTAATCGCCGCGATCACCGCATTCGGTGGTGGAACCCTGCGCGATGTTCTTCTGGGTAACAAGACCTTCTTTTGGGTTCAGCACGAAGAATTGGTTTGGGCAATAATCGGCATCGGCGTAATCACCCCGCTGTTTTTTAGGGCAAGGCACATCGAAATCACTCAGCGCGCGATCGAGTGGCCAGATGCGATTGGGCTCGGACTCTTTGCAACCTCGGGTGCGCAGATGGCACTAGACAAAGGCTTCTCACCGCTGGTGGCAGCCCTTATGGCGGTAATCACAACCGTCTTCGGTGGCATCATCCGCGACGTCCTGGTCAACGAGATTCCTCGAGCGGTAAACGACCACCAGCCCTACGCCCTATTCGCCTTCGGCGGTGCGTGGTTGATGTGGGGCGTCGAAACTCTTGGCGTAGATCAGAACGTGGCAATCCCGGCTACCGCAGCGGCAATTATCGCAGTGCGCTTCTTGGCCATCATCTTCAAATGGAAGCTGCCGGCCTGGCGCTTGTAACTACTTGGTGCCGATGACCGATGGTGCGGTGTGGTTAATTAGCTGGGTGTCTAGGCCAAACATTTCTGTAGCCTTCAGTAGAAGCTCGAGGGCACGATCCTTGTCGCCCTGCTTCAAAACAATATCGGCAAGGTTGCGATACATCACAGCTACCGTGCGGCTCGCGCCAGACTTTTCAAGCGCAGTAATGCATTTCTCAGCCTCGCGTTTGGCCTCTGCCGCCATGCCTAGCTTGGTGTAGACCCCAACGGCTGAAAATGCGAATTTCGAGTAATCGATCGAATACTCAGGGTCCACAAGGTCGCGGGCCAACTCAAGTTTCTTCAGAGCACCTTCCTTGTCGCCCTTCATAGCCAAGACCAGAGCCCTTGCCTTAAAGGTGTAAGTCTTGTCTCCTTCGTATTGGTCATGCAGAGCCTCAGCGGCGTCTAAATCGGCAGCTATCTGCTCAAGGTTAGGTTTGGGTGTTCTAAGTGCGTCGAGTACACGATTTTCTAGCAGGGTCGCTGTCATTCGCGGGTGGTCGGCAAGTCGTGCCCAAACCAACGCCTCACGAGTGATGAGCTCTGCCTCGATAAAGTCGCCTTCTTCAGCCGCCACGTTGGCCTTGGCCCAAAGGTTCATCGCCTTTGCTCTTGGGCTCGGCAACTTGTTGAGCTCTAGGTCGTTCAGCTCTGCGGCCTGGTGGAGGTCGCCGGTTTCGAGGTAGGCGCCTGCGATCGTTCCACGAAGCCCAACCACTACGTCGGTGAGTTCATCGCTGTAACCACGCCACTCCTCGAGCGCGTGCTCGCCAATTGAAATTGCGTGCTGAAGATGACCCATCTCGCGCAAGACGCGGCAACGCGAAAGGGCAACTGTCATCTTGGTAACCGGTGAAACAAAGGGAGCCTCAAAGGCACGCTTTAGATAGCCCGCTGACTTCTCAAGGTTTCCTTGGCTCTCTGCATCTAGGCCGAGAATCAAAAGTGCTTCAGGCGCGTTGTCCATGCGGTCGATGAACTTCTTGGCTGCCTTGAGCCCGCCGGCACGGTAGGCCATTTCGGCGCGGTCGGCCAGTGGGTGAACGCCTGCGGTGATCAGCGGCGCAGGGAGCTTGATCTCCATGCGGGCGGCTAGCTCGCGCGCCATGCGCGGGTTTGCGTTGCGCTTGCCAGACTCAATCAGCGAAAGATAGCTGATAGAGCAGATGCCATCACAGGCCTCGGCAAGGCTCAAGCCAGCGTTACGTCGTGCGGTGCGCAGTTGTTCTGCGAAAACAAGATCAATCTCAACCATATTTGAATGATAATTGACACCTTTTGACTTGTCTAGTCAATACACTGCCAAAAAAGGAGGTGATTTTATGAAAAAGTTTCTACACGTATTGTTCGCTGCCACGTTAGTTTTCGCGACCGTGCAGGTTGGGGTGACTACGTTTGGTACCAACCCCAATTGCTGCGTGCGCTGATTAGAAGCGCGAACGAATCGCCCAGAGGTCGGGAAACACCGGGCGGAACAACGTGGAGGCGAGATAACCGACTCCACTTGAGCCGCCCGTCCCGACCTTCTGGCCGATCGTGCGCTCGACCATCTTCACGTGGCGGTAGCGCCACTCTTGCAAACCTTCGTCTAGATCAACAAGGCGTTCGCATACGGCGGCGGCATCGGGGTCTTCGTGGTGAACCCTCAGCAAAACCTCTTGCAACTCTTCGTTGGCTTCGTACGGAGCCGTCACATCGCGCTCCAGCAGAGCCTTAGGCACTGCGTGCCCGCGGCCGGCCAGATAAACCAACATGCTGTCCCATAGCGCTGGTCGTGCCATTGCGGCTTCGACGCTAGCTCTAGCCGGGGAGCCCTCGATGAGGTGCTCGGCCATGCCCATGCCCGATTTCTTCGATGCATCGGCGCCGGCGTAATCGCGCCTACCCAAGACAGCTTCGAATTCTCTGAACTGGGCGCTCTGAAAACCGCTGCTCGACGACAGGCGACCCCTGAACGAGTTGAACTGCAAGGGAGTCATGGTTTCGAGAATGTCGATCTGGCCAACGCAGGTTTTCATGATCGTGCGAACTCTGCCGAGCAGTGCGAGAGAGCGGTGAGTCTCGCCCGCCTCGAGTGCTCGCTGCAGGGCGGCAACCTCGTGGAGCATCTGCTTGAACCACAACTCATAGGTTTGGTGAATGATGATGAACAACATTTCGTCGTGCTCGCCATCGCTCAATGGCTTTTGTAGTTCTAGAAGTTCGTCAACCTTTAGGTAAGAGATGTAGGTGACTGCTTTATCGCTCATGTGACACGGCTTCCGTTGTCTTGAATATTCTTGTAATCCTCGCGCTCAACAGACTCCTTTATTCTCAAGAAGCCGTCGCAAACCTCGGTGTAGCTGGTCGGTAGCGGAGCGATGGCTAGGCGAATTCCGTTAGGCACGCGGTAGTCAGGCACAACGCCGGCAAACTTGCGCAGCGCCGCTGCGATGCGCTTGGCCTCAGGGTGGGTAACAGTTATGTGGCCGCCACGTTTGTGAGCCTCACGAGGGGTGATCAAACCGAAGCCGAGAGGCGCAAGCCACGCATCATAAAGTTTCAACATGAGGTCGGTGCCGAGGGCGGCTTTTTCGGCGATGGCCTTGATGCCCGCCTCTTCGATCATCTCAAAGCTTGCCTGAACCCCGCGAAGGCCGATGATGCTTGGGCTCGCGATCTGAAACCGGCGAATCGTGTCGGTCGGCTCGAAGTCCGGGCCCATCTCAAACTGTTTGTCTTGGGCAAACCAGCCCTGAATCGGCACGCGCAACTGGCTCTGCAACTCTTTGCGCACATAGAGCCAGGCTGGTGAGCCGGGCCCAGCGTTGCCATATTTATAGGTGCAACCAACCGCTAGGTCAACGCCGTTGGCATCGAAGTCGAGTTCGATCGCGCCGGCTGCGTGGCTGGCGTCCCAAACCACAAGGATTCCGTAGCGACGGCAGAGGTCGGTGATTGCCTTGATGTCTGGGCGCGAACCTGAGCGGTAGTGAATCGCCTGCAAGGTGACCAAGGCTACGTCTTCGCTCAAGAATGGCTCGAGTGCCTCAGGCGTAATCAGTTCGTGTTCGTTGGCAATCGCGTGAGCATTTGGGCCACCGGAGCCATCGTTGTCTAGCGTCACCAGGGTTAGCCCACGGGCCTCAGCGATTCCGGCGAGAAGGTAGCGGTCGGTCGGGAAGTTGCTCGAGTCAATGATCACTGTCTTGCGCTCTGGCCTCGCGGTAATCGCCGCGTTGCAAAGCTGGTAAAAGTTCACGCTCGTGGTGTCTTGCACCACAACCTGGCCTGGGCCGGCGCCGAGAACTGCGCGGCCGAGGAGGTCGCCGGTCGGTGAGGCCTCGTCGATCCAGTGGCTCCAGCCGTCGACCAGTTCACGGCCCCACTCTTCGGTTAGAAACGAGCTGATTCGGCGAACCGTTTCGAGAGGCATGCGCCCGAGCGAGTTGCCGTCGAGGTAGCAGAGGTCTGGGTCGCTGATTTGAAATAGCGACTTGTATTTGGCCAGCGGGTCTTTGGCATCAAGGGCGAGGGCATCCTCGCGGGTTGGCGTGCTCAAACTAGGCCTTTCGTCATCGAAACGCTTCAAGACTACTCCTCGCTTGTATTCTTGAAACATTCACGAAAGGCCCACATGCGCAAGATTCTTAGCCTCGCAGCCGCAACTCTTCTGCTCGCCGGTTGCTCGAGCACGCCAGCGGCTAAACCAGTGAACGTCGTTGAAGGCCTAACCATCGCCACGGGTGGTCTAACCGTGGGTCAGTGTCTAACTGAGGAGGCCGCGACTGGCGCTGTCGGTCTAGCCCAGGCAACCGATTGCGCGAAGCCTCACTTTGGTGAGGTTATGTCGGCCGGCAAGATCAGCCTCAAGGGCGATGTTTTCAACGACCCAAAGATTGCCGAATTAGCAAACAACTTCTGCATCACATCTTTTGAAACCTTCGACGGCGTTCGCTACGACAAGTCCAAGCTGCAGATGTTTCCGCTAGTGCCAACCGAAAAATCTTGGAAGGGTGGCGACAGAATCGTCACCTGCATCGTCTACGACGAAACCACTCTGACCACCGGTAGCCTAAAAGGCTCAAACCGCTAGTCGAGCATTTGAGTTGCGGCAAGCTCCTTGTAGAGTGGCGTGCTCTTCAACAGTTGCTTGTGCGT
>CANGNZ010000070.1 GCA_947455435.1 Microbacteriaceae bacterium | reverse complement strand
GTTTTCTAGAGCCTTCCAGCGCGGGTCAACCGGGCCTTCGTGCTCATGATCTGGGTTGTCACTCAGCTTCTCGCCGCACTCAACACAAAGACCTAAACAGTCTTCTTTGCAAAGTGGCTGGGAGGGAAGATTCGGAACAACCTCATCTCGAATGACTTGTTCTAAATCGATTTTCTCGTCTTCAACGACAAAGTCATCCTCGTTGGTTAAAGAATAGGCGAAAAGTTCAACAAAATCCACCTTGACGTCGACTTCGATCGGGTCGAGGCACCGGCTGCACTCCCCGACCGCGAACGTATCGCCACCACCAGTAGCCAAAATACCTTCGTGAACCGACTCCAAACGCAGTTCTAACTCGAAGTGGGTGCCCGCCTCAACCGCAACGATTGAGTTGCCTAGCTCTTCTGGTAGGTCGATCTCAAAGTTGACGCGGCGCATTTCGCCCGGCTTGTGCATTAGATCGCGTACCGAGATTTCGAAGTCACTCACTATGCCTGCTCCTTGGCTTTGTATGCTGCCAGGACGCTGCCAGGCACGTACTTGCTGATATCGCCACCGAGTTCGGCAACCTGGCGAACCAGGGAGCTCGAGATGTGACTGAGTGCCGGGTCACCCGGCAAGAATGCGGTTTCGATGCCACTCTGGTCGCGATTTACTCGTGCCTGCGGTAGCTCAACCTGAAGGTCGCTGTCGTTGCGAACGCCCTTCACGATTGCTGTGGCGCCGAGCGATGCACAATGAGTCGCCAACAAGCCAGCACCTAGGCTGCTGACCGTGACTTTTTTGAGCCCTGCCTCGGCGAGCGCTTGGCGAATCTGCTCTACGCGTTGTTCGCTTGAGAAACTAGGGGTCTTTGCCGGGTTGTGCACCACGAGCACCTCTAGGCGATCAAACAGGCTCAAGGCGCGCTTGGCGACGTCTAGGTGCCCGAGTGTGAACGGGTCAAACGACCCCGGGTAGACGGCAAGTTTTGACATGGTTCTAGGTTACCCGAGCGGCCTACGCCTTGGCGAGGTTCGCTTGCGCTGCCTGGTCGATGCGCTCGAGCGACTCGGCAAGCACCGGATGCCTCTCGAGGGTTGGGTCTTCAGACAGCACCCCCTCGGCCAAGGCTCTAGCGTGCTGAATAAGGTCTGCGTCTTGGATGACTCTTAGCAGGCGAAGCGATGAACGCCCGCCCGACTGTGAAGCGCCAAGAACGTCACCCTCACGGCGAAGCTCTAGATCAATTTCGCTCAACTTGAAGCCATCGATGGTTGAGGCAACCGCTTGGACTCGTTCGAGAGCAAGAGTGCCCTCCTCGGCAGAGGTGAGCAGCAGGCAAAGGCCTGGCAAGCCGCCACGACCAACACGGCCGCGAAGCTGGTGCAGCTGAGAAACACCGAAACGCTCGGCGTCGAGCACCACCATAACCGTTGCATTTGGCACATCTACGCCAACCTCGATCACGGTTGTCGACACCAGGACGTCGATTTCTTTTGCGCTGAAGCGAGCCATAACACTGGCCTTTTCCTCTGAGCTCATGCGCCCGTGCAAGAGCCCGATGTGCACCTCGCTTAGCACAGGGTTCTGCGTGAGCGCCTCGGCTACGGCAACCGCGGCTGCAAGAGGTTTCTTGGCCTCGTCCGGCTCAATGTCTTCTGGAGTGTCGGTTTCGTCGATTCGCGGGCAAACGACGAACGCTTGCCTGCCTGCCTTCACTTCTTCGGCAACTCGCTGCCAAACCCTCGCAACGAGAGCGGGCTGTTCGAGTTGCACTACGTGGCTGGTTATCTCTTTGCGACCGGCAGGCAACTCGGTGAGAGTTGAAACGTCGAGGTCACCAAAAACGGTGACCGCGAGCGTGCGAGGTATCGGCGTCGCCGTCATGGTCAAAACATGCGGCGGCGTGACCCCCTTGAGGCGCAGAGCCTCGCGTTGCTCAACGCCAAAGCGGTGCTGCTCGTCAACTACCACAAGAGCCAAATCGATAAATGAAACCTTTTCGGCGATTAGGGCGTGAGTGCCAACCACGAGCCTTGCCTTGCCCGAAACAATCTTGAGCAGAGCCTGTTTGCGATCTGCAGTGTTTTGCTGGCCGGTCAGTAGGGTCAGCCCCACTTCTTTGGACAGCTCCTCCCCCAAAGTTTTGTTCATCGAGGCAAGGTGCTGAGAAGCGAGCACTTCGGTTGGCGCGATCAACGCCGCCTGCCCACCGCTATCGGCAACAGCGAGCATTGCGCGAAGCGCCACCAGCGTCTTACCCGAGCCAACCTCACCTTGAAGCAGGCGATTCATCGGGTGGGTGTTGGCCAGGTCGGCTAGCAATTGATTGCCAACCTCGATCTGGCCGTTGGTGAGCGTAAATGGCAGGGCTGAGTCAAACCGCTCAAGCAGCCCGCCCTGAGATGGAACACGCGCGGTGGTTTTGGTGTGGGCGTTTTCGAGTTTTCGCTTAACGAGGGTCGCCTGAAGTTCGAACGCCTCATGAAACTTGAGTGTCTCTCGCGCCGCTCGCCACTGGTCATGATTTGCCGGTTGGTGGATCCAGCGCATGGCTTGATCAACCGTGAGCAGCCCGTCCTTTAGCTGTTCATCTTCGGGCAGCGTAGCAAGCGTGTCTAGAATCACGCCGACAGCCCTAGCTATCGCCCAAGTGGTTGCCGAAGAACTCGCGGGGTAAATCGGTATCGGGAGGTCAGCCCAGGCCTTGGCAGCGTCACCGCTGATGTCGTCTGAAAAAAGTTCGTAATCAGGGTGCGCCAGTTGAATCTTGCCTTGGTAAATGCCAGTTTTGCCCGCAAACAATCCGCGAGAGCCAGGCACCAGGTCTTTTTGACGCCAGGCTTGGTTGAAGAACGTTAGCGACATGGTGCCGTTGCCGTCGGTAATTCGAACCTCGAGAATGCTGCCCTTGCGTCCGGTCATTCGACGCTCGCGAACATCTAAGATTTCGGCAACAACGCTCACCGCTTCACCAACCGGCAGCTCTGAGATTTTGGTGAGTTCGCCGCGCGAGGCATATCGGCGCGGAAAATGCAGAAGCAGATCCTCGATGGTTTTTAGGCCGAGATTCTTAGCAAAAGATTTCGCCGTGCGGTCGCCTAAGACGCGGTCTAAAGGTGTCTGAGGCAAAAGCATGGTTCAATGCTAAGCATGACTCGAATCATCGGTGGCCTAGCCGGCTCAATAAAGCTAAACTCGCCAGCCAAGACAACTCGCCCAACCAGCGATCGAATTCGCGAAAGCATTTTTTCTCGCCTCGACGCACGTGACTTAGTCGACGGTGCGCGCGTCCTCGACCTTTACGCCGGAACAGGCGGCCTCGCTCTCGAGGCAATTAGTCGCGGAGCGGCAACCGCTTGGATGGTTGAGCGCGATGGCAAGGCTGCCGCTGTCTGTGTCGCTAATGCACGTTTGGTTCAAAAGTCACTTGAGAAAGAGGACGCCGAAGCCGAGACCAAAGTGATCAACAAGGCCGTCGCATCATTCTTGGCAACGAATACCGAAGAATTCAATCTGGTGTTCATTGACCCGCCATACGAGATCACAAACGACGAGGTTGTTGAAAACCTGACTGCGCTGAAACTCACAAAAGATGCCGTTGTTGTCGTTGAGCGTTCGAGTAGAACCGATGCGCCGATTTGGCCAGCAGGGTTTGCGATCGAAGATACCAAAGACTACGGCGACACCGTGGTCTATTGGCTAAACGCTAACTAGAGGTTGCGCTCGGCTTCGCCGATGTAAAGCTGCTGCGGGCGGCCGATCTTGGTCGCTGCGTCGTGGTTCATTTCGCGCCAGTGTGCAACCCAGCCAGGTAGGCGCCCAAGAGCGAACAACACGGTGAACATTCGGGTTGGGAATCCCATCGCCTTGTAGATCACGCCGGTGTAGAAGTCGACGTTCGGGTATAGCTTGCGCTCTACAAAGTACTCATCGGCAAGCGCTGCCGCTTCGAGTTCCTTAGCGATGTCGAGCAGAGGGTCACTGACGCCCAGCTCAGCGAGAACCTTGTCTGCAGTCGCCTTGACGATCTTTGCGCGAGGGTCGAACGACTTGTAGACGCGGTGACCAAAGCCCATCAGTCGGATCCCGTCTTCCTTGTTCTTCACGCGCTCAACGTAACGCTGAACAGATTCACCTGAGTCGCGAATGTCTTGAAGCATTTCTAGGACAGCTTCGTTAGCACCACCGTGAAGCGGGCCAAAGAGGGCGTTCACGCCTGCTGAAATCGAGGCGAACAGGTTTGCCTGACTCGAACCAACGAGTCGCACGGTGGCGGTTGAACAGTTCTGCTCGTGGTCTGCGTGCAAGATAAACAAGGTGTCTAGGGCCTTGGTGACGATTGGGTTACCAACCCACTCCTCAGCCATGTTGCCGAAGGTTAGGCGCAAGAAGTTCTCGACAAAACCGAGTGAGTTGTCTGGGTAGAGCAATGCCTGGCCGAGTGCGTTTTTGTGCGAGTAAGCTGCAAGGACTGGCATCTTCGCGAGGAGGCGAATGGTCGAAAGCTCGACCTGTTCGTCGTCGTGCGGGTCGAGTGAGTCTTGGTAGAAGGTTGAGAGAGCTGAGACGCCAGATGAGAGCACCGACATCGGGTGAGCGTTCGTTGGCATCGCGTGGAACAGGTTTTTAAGGTCTTCGTGAATGAGAGTGTGGCGGCGAATGCGCTCATCAAAGGCGTTTAGTTCGCTTTCGGTCGGCATGTTGCCGTAAATCAAAAGGTAAGCAACCTCCAAGAAGCTGCTCTTAGCCGCAAGCTGTTCGATTGGGTAACCGCGGTAGCGGAGGATTCCCTGGTCGCCATCAATAAACGTGATCCCCGACTTGGTTGAAGCGGTGTTTACAAAGCCCTGGTCGAGTGTGTTTAGGCCCGTGGCGGCATGAAACTTTGAGATGTCGACCGCCTGCGAGCCGTCGGTTGCGCTAAGAATAGGGAACTCTGCGGTTCCACCCGGGTAGCTAAGGGTTACTTTTTCGTCGGACAACTATGTCTCCTCGGTTCCTAAATACAAACTAAAGCCTAGTGGCTTCTAAACGCTTGGCACCCTCTGCGATTCGCTCATCTGTGGCGGTCAAAGCGAAGCGAACAAAGTTTTT
This sequence comes from Microbacteriaceae bacterium, assembly GCA_947455435.1. Taxonomy (GTDB): domain Bacteria; phylum Actinomycetota; class Actinomycetes; order Actinomycetales; family Microbacteriaceae; genus Rhodoluna. The sequence goes on along the minus strand of CANGNZ010000070.1, from coordinate 201 downwards.
GCTTGCCTCGCCATAAAAAATCCCCGGCGCAACCAAGATGCCAAGTTCGGCCATGCGTTCAACTGTCTTCCAGGAGTCTTCGCCGAGGGTCGCCCAAATGTATAAACCAGCCTTGCTCGCATGGACTTCGAACCCGAAACTCTTGATTGCGGGTAGCAAAATCTCTCGGCGAGCGCGATAAACGGCTTTCTCGGCCGCAAC
>CANGNZ010000069.1 GCA_947455435.1 Microbacteriaceae bacterium | reverse complement strand
TCACCAACCGCTTCGCTGCTTCGGCGAAACCTTCGATAGCAAAAATCTGTGAGCCGATGTGCGAGTGCAAGCCAAGGAACTCCAAGTTGCTGCTCTCACGAATCTTGGCGACAAGAGTTGGAACATCAGAAATCGAGATACCAAACTTCTGGTCTTCTCGAGCGGTTGCCAAGAACTCGTGGGTGTGCGCGTGCACTCCGGTGTTTACTCGAATACGAACGGGTTGCACCTTTTCTTGTGCACCCGCTGCCGCCGCAATTCGCTCGATTTCGATTTCGCTGTCAACGACAATCGCCCCGACACCGGCAGAAACCGCGCGACCAATCTCGGTCAAAGATTTGTTGTTTCCGTGCAGCCCAATGCGCTTTGGGTTTATGCCGGCGGCGAGAGTCAAAGCTAGTTCGCCAGCCGAAGCCACATCTACATTCAGCCCTAGCTCGTCGATCCAACGCACCACTGCGCCAGCTAATAGAACCTTGCCCGCATAGTAAACCTTTGCGCTCGAGCCGATCTTTGCCGCCGCATCCTCGAAGGCCTTCTGAACTGACTTTGCGCGGGCGCGGAATTCGTCTTCGTCGATCACGTAGAGCGGGGTTCCGAACTGCGAAGTCAGTTCACTAACTGGCACTCCCCCGAGCTGCATTTCACCGGTGGTGGTTCGGGTTGATTCGCGAGGCCAAATCGAACTTGGGAAGCCGTTTGGGTCTTTTGGCTCACTTAGCCATGCCGGGGCGAGTTTGTTTGCCATGGTTACATCCGTTCTGGGGCAGAGACGCCCAGCAGCCCTAAGCCGTTGCGCAACACTACGCCGGCAGCTTCGTTAAGCCAGAGTCGGGTGCGGTGAATTGTTTCAACTTCGCCACCAGAGAGCGGGGTGACTCGGCAGTTGTCGTACCAGCGGTGGTACGCCCCAGCAACCTCTTCGAGATAGCGAGCGATGCGGTGCGGTTCTTTGAACTCTGCCGACATGGCGGTTACACGCGGGTACTCGATCAACTTCGCCAAAAGCTCTTCTTCACTTGCGTGGTTGAGCAGCGCTGGTTCGAATTCGCTCATGTCGACCCCGAGTGATGAGGCGTTTACAGCAACTTGCTTGGTGCGCGCATGAGCGTATTGCACATAGAAGACCGGGTTGTCATTGGTCTTCTTTTCTAGTTGAGCGAGGTCGATGTCAACCATCGAGTTGATCGACGAACGCACGAGTGCGTAACGAGCGGCATCGACGCCAACGATGTCGACGAGGTCTTCCATGGTCACAACGGTGCCTGCGCGCTTCGACATCCGAACCGGCTCACCGTCTCGCATCAAGTTGACCAGCTGACCAATCATGATCTCGAGGTTCACGCCCGGCTCATCACCAAACGCAGCGCACATTGCCATCATTCGGTTCACGTAGCCGTGGTGGTCTGCTCCGAGCATGTAGATGCAGCGGTCGAAGCCTCTAGAACGCTTGTCTAGGTAGTAGGCGAGGTCGCCGGCGATGTAGGCGGCGTCACCGTCTGACTTGATAATCACCCGGTCGCGGTCGTCACCAAAAGTGGTTGAACGTAACCAGGTTGCGCCGTCGTCTTCAAAGATGTGACCAAGCTCACGCAGGCGCTCGATGGCTTTCGGAACAGCACCGGACTCGTAGAGCGAGTTTTCGTGAAAAAAGACGTCGAAGTCCACACCGAATTCGTGCAACGAGCTGCGAATTTCGCCGAACATCAACTCAACACCTGCAGCGCGAAAAGCTTCTTGGGCTGCCTCATCTGGCAAAGCGAGAATGTCTTCGGCGGTACCGGCTAGAACGGCTGAGGCAATTTGGTCGATGTAGGCACCGGCGTAGCCGTCCTCTGGTGCAGGCTGCTTGCGGGCGGCTGCGAGAAGCGAGCGAGCAAAACGGTCGATCTGTGCGCCGTGGTCGTTGAAGTAATACTCGCGAGTGACCTCAGCACCTTGAGCCTGGAGCACACGTGCAAGGCTGTCGCCTACCGCAGCCCAACGGGTGCCGCCGATGTGTATCGGGCCAGTCGGGTTAGCAGAGACGAACTCGAGATTCATCTTGAGGCCTTTTAGCGCATCACCCAAACCAAAAGATTCACCGGTTTCGACGATTTGCTTGGCGATCGCACCTGCCGCTCCTGCAGAAAGTGTGATGTTAATAAAGCCTGGGCCGGCAATGTCGACCTTTTCGATCCCGTTGACAGAACAAAGCGCAGTGGCAAGTAGTTCGGCGAATTCGCGAGGCTTGATGCCAGCCTTGCCCGCGTACTGCATGGCAACATTGGTTGCCCAGTCGCCATGCTCACGACTCTTAGGGCGTTCTACAACTACTTCACCAAGTTCGAAAGGCGCAAGCGAACCACTAGCAACGAGTTCACTAAGAACGCGTGCAATCGCGGCTGAAAGGTCTGTAGGAGTCAATCTTTGCCCTAGTCGGCTGGTGGGTTGGCGGTTTTTGTAATTCTACCCGCCAGCCGTGCTTTGAGGGCTACTTGACCGAGCCAGCGGTTAGGCCGCGAACGAAGAATCGCTGCAAGCTGAAGAACACCGCGAGTGGCACAAGAAGGCTCAGGAACGACGCCGCTGTTACGTTCAACCAACCGTCGCCATACTGGCCGAGCAGAAGGTTGATCTTGTAAGTCATTACAGGCTTTTGTTCCCCGACAAAGATGAAGGCAATCAAGTAGTCGTTCCAGACCCAGAGGAACTGGAATATCGCGAACGATGCCAACGCGGGCACCGACATCGGCATGATCATGCGCCAGAAAATTTGGTAGTAGCTTGCGCCATCAACACGAGCAGCTTCGATTAGCGCCACAGGCAATGTGAGCATGTAGTTTCTGAAGATATAGATCGCGAGCGGTAGCGCGAATGCGGTGTGCACTAGCCAGGCGGCCGGGTAGTCGCCGGCGATGTGAATATGCCAGTTTCGGTTGACCCACGCCATCACGTTAAGAATCGGCACAAGTGCTGCCTGCAGCGGAATAACCATCAAACCTACGAGCGCAGAGAAGTAGATTTCTTTGCCTTTGAAGTTCAAGAAGGTGAACGCGTAAGCTGCGTTGGCAGCAATCAGGATTGGCAGAATCGTGGCCGGGATGGTGATGACTAGAGTGTTCACCAACGCCTCAAGCATTCCGCCCTTGTTCGAAACGCCATCAAGGACGTGGGCGTATGCGTCGAGTGACCACTGCTGACCCAGCGGGTTGAAAACGGCTGTCCACCAACCACTGTTGTCGACTTCGTCCTTGGTGCGTAGCGAGGTGATGATGAGTCCGAGAGTTGGAATCGTCCAGATAGTCACCAAAAGAGTCAAAAACAGGGTGGTGCCAAGCTTGGCCTTGCCCAGTAGGCGAAAGAACTTTTTCATCGGAGCTCCTCCTGGTGCTTGACGGTTCGAATTTGGAGCCACATTAGAGGGGCGATCAAAACAAGGAGCACGCAAACAACTGCCGATGCTCGGCCAGCATCATCGGCGGTTACGAACTGGTGGTAGAACTCCATCGCAAGCACGCTGGTGTTGTGATCACCTCGAGTCATGGCAAGGATCACGTCGAAAATCTTCATTACAAGAATCAGGACGGTAATGAACACCGACATCACCGTGCCACGGATTTGCGGGAGGATGATTCTAAAGAAAACTTGGCGCGTGCTTGCGCCGTCGATTTTTGCCGCTTCAACGGTCTCTTCTGGAACACCTTTAATGGCAGACGACAGAAGCACCATCGAGAAACCAGCCTGAAGCCAGATCACGATGATCATCAACAGGAACGAGTTGAGGTGGAAGGTGTCGTTCGAAAGTAGCGCCTGTGGCGTGCCACCGAGGGCTTTTGTTGCCGCGTTAACCAAACCAATCTCTGGTCGACCGGGCGGAACTGATTCGTAGAACAAACCCCAGATAGTGGATGCAGAAATAAAGCTGATCGACATCGGCATGAATACCAACGACTTGAAAATACGTTCTCTGGTTGGTCCGAGTCGGTTGGTGAGTGTCGCGAAAAGGAGACCAATCGAAACGGTAACCGCCGGCACGAAGGCGATCCAAAGGAAGTTGTTGAAAAGGATTCCGAAGAAGTCTTGTGAGGTGAATAGGTGAACGTAGTTGTCGAAGCCGACAAACTTGGTGCTGTAGTTGTTGAAAAACGACAGCACTATGGTGTCAACCAGCGGGTAGAGAAGAACAACCGTCACCAAGACGGCGGCTGGCAAAACGAAAGCCAGGAATCGAATTTTCTCTTGAGTCTTTTTGGGCAGTAGCGAAACTGCTCGATCGAGCAGGTAATAGACACCGTAACTGACTCCGACACCGATGAGCACCGAGATGAGTCCGAAGACGATGTTGTCTAGAAGTGACATTTGCTTACCCTTACGATCTTTTGGCTAAACGCCTTGTGTTGCAGTAGTTCAAAGAGTGCTGGCGGAGTTTGCACCCCGCCAGCACCCCTCTTGAAACTATATCGACTTAGTACTGAGCGTCGATGCGAGCGGCAGCCTCTGCCCAAGTAGCCTTACCAGCTACCCAGTCAGTTCCGGCCTTCCAGAACTCGGCGTTTACAACCTTGCTCATCTGGTCTGAACCGTCGAAGCCGAAGACCTGGGCGGCAGCCATAGCTGCACCAATCTTCTTAGCTAGAGCGGTTGGGTACGCAGAGTTGTCGAAGGTCTTGTGTGGCGAAATAAAGCCGCCGGCAGCAGCCATCTGCTTACCAACCTTGTCCGAGAGGATGAACTCTAGAACCTTCTTGACGTCGCTGTCGTTCTTGAACGCTGCAGCTAGGTCTCCACCACCGATAACACCGGCCTGAGCACCAGTAGGTGCTGGTAGAGCGAAAACGTCTGCGTGGCTGTAGTTACCGGCAGCGATTTCCTTCTTGATTGCATCTGGGAAGAAGTCCGTGATGAACGAACCCTGACGAAGCATGAAGCACTGACCCTTGGCCTTGCCACCGGTCTCGAATAGAGGAGCGGTGTCACCGAAGTTGTCGGTTGCCATCGAAGCGCCGCCGCCGTTGACCTGACCAGCAGCTAGTAGACGGGCCTGAACCTCATCTGCAGCCTTGGCGATCTTAGGGTCGGTGAAGTGAACCTTGCCAGCAATCCACTGGTTGTAGGTGTCGATGCCGTTGTAGTCAAGGACGTACTGCTCGATCCAGTCGGTGATTGCCCAACCGGTTGCGTCGCCAGACTCGATACCTGCACACCATGGGTAACCAGAGCCGTCGGCCTTGATCTTGTCTTCGAGAGCCATTAGCTCTGCGTCGGTGGTAGGAACGGTGTAACCGGCCTTAGCGAATGCAGCAGGGTTGTAGAAAACAAGAGTCTTCATGTTTGCCGATACAGGCAG
>CANGNZ010000068.1 GCA_947455435.1 Microbacteriaceae bacterium | reverse complement strand
GGTTCTTCTTCGAGAACACCCGAAATCTTTTCGAGGCCCGAGTTGGCCGACTGGAACGAGTTGTAGAACATCGCCAGCTGCTCCATCGGGTCGTAGAAGCTTCGCACATACAAGATGCAAGAGAGCAGGACGCCGATGCCGAGAGTGCCATCGACAACACGAAGCCCACCAAAAAGCAGCACGGCGGCCGCGGTGACTCGACCGATCAGAATCAGGCCCGGGTCGAAGATGCCGAACAGCTGAATGACCTTGGCGTTTACGTCGCGGTAATCCTCCACCAATTCGGCGTACTTGGTCTGGTTCTGCTTTTCTTTGCGGAAGGCCTTGACTGCGCGGATGCCGGTCATGGTCTCAACGAAGTGCACGATTAACTTCGCCGAGGCCACGCGGGTCTTGCGGTAGTTGGTGCGTGTGTTCTTCTGGAACCAGCGGGTCAAGAAGTAAAGCGGCACGAAAGAGATCAAAACGATGAGGAAGGACTGCGGGTCAAGCACAATCATGGCGGTAGCCGTGAAAATCATGAACAACATGCCGGCAATCATTTCGTTGCCGCCAGAGTTCAGCAGCTCCATGATCGAGTCGAGGTCATTTGTCTGGCGTGAGATCACTCGGCCAGAAGTGTAGGTCTCGTGAAAGTCGATGCTCAACTTTTGGGTGTGCGCGAACAGTCGTTGACGAAGTCGTAGCATGATGTCTTGGTTGATCTTGGCTGCGTATTGCACGAAAACCGCGATCAGCGCAGAAGCAACGATGGCAGCGGCGAGGTAACCGCCGACCAGCCAGAAGATCAGAGAAAAATCGCCCTTGACGGCCTGCGGGTAGCCCTTGTCGATGATGATTGCAATCATGCCTGGTAGCGCAACGCGCAAACCCTGCGAAACGGTAACCAGCAAGAGGCTTACCCATAGGCGGTGACGCACCGGCTTGATGATCGAACCGAGTAGCTTCATCGAGCGCGCGCGAATGCGTTTTTGCTCCTCTTTGGTGAGGTCGATCTTTTCTTCGTTTTGTACGCCCTGCATCGACATCTACTTCACCTCAATCATTGCGCCAGCGGCGTCGAGGCTGCTGATCACGAAACGGTAGTGCTCGTTGGTGGCGAGAAGTTCGCTGTGCTTGCCGAAAGCCGTGATTCGGCCGTCCTGCATTAAAGCAACCTTGTCGGCCAGTTGAACCGTGGACGGCCGGTGCGCGACGATTAGTGCGGTGGTCGCCTGAAGCACTGTGCGAAGCGCGTCTTCGACCATTGCCTCGGTGTCTACATCGAGCGCTGAGAGCGGGTCGTCAAGAACCAGGACGGCCGGCTTGGCGGCAACCGCGCGAGCAAGGGCTAGACGCTGGCGCTGGCCACCCGATAGCGAGAGACCTTCTTCGCCAATCTTGGTGTCGAGGCCGTCTGGCAGGTCGTAGGCAAACTGTGCCTGAGCGATTGCGAGAGCTTGGTGAAGCTCTTCGTCACTGGCATCAGGGTTGCCCAGTAGCACGTTGTCGCGAATACTCGCCGAGAACAGCGTTGCGTCCTCGAAAGCCATGGCTACGTGGCTGCGAAGCTCCTCGGCAGTGAGTTCGCGAATGTCGACGCCGTCGAGTTTGATCGAGCCGCCGGTCACCTCATAGAGGCGTGTTGCAAGCGCGGTGAGCGTTGTCTTGCCGCAACCGGTAACACCGATAAGCGCAACCGATTCGCCTGGCAACAGTTCGAGGTCAATGCCTCGAAGTAGATCCGCTTCGTCTTCTGGTGCGTCCTGATACCTAAAACTAACGTTCTCAAAAACGAGTCGGCCCTCAACCTTTTCGATTGGGGTTGCCTCATTTGGGTCTTCGATTCCGGTTGGTTCGTCGATTACCTCAAAGAATCGTTCAACCGCGGTGCGGGCATCGATTGTCATCGAGAGCAAGAAGCCAATCGAGTCCATCGGCCAGTGAAGAACGCGCGTGGTCAAAATGAATGCGGCGAGTCCACCAATGGTCAGCTGGTGGTTTTGCACCAAAAAGACACCAACGAAAAGCGATACGCCGAGGGCGATTTCTGGAATCACCGAAAGAGCCCACCAGAGGCTAGCAACCATGCGAGCCTTCACGAGTTCGGTTTTGCGAAGCTCGGTTGCGTCGCGAACAAACTTTTCGGTGATGAACTTACCACGGCCGAAAGCCTTGAGCACGCGAATGCCATGCACGCTCTGCTCTACCGAGGTGGCTAGGTCGCCAGCCTGATCTTGGCTCTTGCGAGCGGTGGTGTGGTAACCCTTTTCAAACCTGAAACCGATCACCCAAAGCGGTGCAACGATGACCAAGAAGATGGTGCCCAGAATCCATGAGTAAGAGTAAAGAATGCCCAAGCCCACGATGATTGTGACTCCGTTGGCAAGCAGGAGAACAATGCCGAACGAAAGCCAACGGCGAATCAAACCTAGGTCTTGAGTCGCACGGCTGAGCAGCTGACCGCTAGGCCACTTGTCGTGAAACGAAACCGGAAGCTTCTGAAGTTTTGCGTAGAGAGTGCGACGAAGGTTTGCCTCGACGTGGGTTCCTGGTGTGAGCACGAGCCAACGGCGAGCTAAAACCATTAGTGCTTCTAGGACGCCAAGAATCAGCACCCAGAAAACCGCAGGGTAAAGCGCATTGAGCGAAGCCTGCTTCGAACCGGTGCCGTTCAGATCAATGGCATTTACGAGCGACTGAAGGTATTGCGGAATCTGAAGCGCGAGTAGGTGTGCGCCGAGCGCAGCGAAGGTGCCCAGAATGATTCGAGGCAGCGCAGCTTTTGTGTAAGGGAAAATTCGCAACAGCGTGCGAATCGTTCCGGTCTTTGGTGTCGTCTCTGACAATTCGTTAAAGCTTTCGGTCTTACGGTTTCCGAGTGAAACACGTGGCGCTGAGCAGGTCAGCCTTAGAGGCTAACACGAAAGGCCGCCGGGTTATTTCCCCAGCGGCCTGCGTGTTTAGGTTTTTTAGAGGTTTTCTACGTCTGCCTGCTTGGCGCGAACGGCCTCGGCAGCAACCTTCAGGGCAGCAAGTTCTTCGGCGTCTAGCGGGGTCTCGACAACCTGCTTGATGCCGCCCTTGCCAAGCTGCGCCTCGACACCAAGGTAAACACCCGAGATGCCAAATTCGCCGTCGACCCATGCGCAAACCGGGAAGGTTGCACCTGAGTCTTCGTGAACGGCCTTAGCCATGCGGGCAACCGCTGCGCTTGGGGCGTAGTAGGCCGAACCGGTCTTGAGTAGCGCCACGATCTCTGCACCACCGTTACGGGTGCGGTCAACAAGCTCGGCAACCTTCTCGGCGCCCAGAACATCAACAATCTTCTTGCCGTTTACGGTCGAAACGCTTGGCACCGGAACCATGGTTTCGCCGTGCGAGCCAAGGGTCAGGGTCTTTACGTCGCCAACCTTCGCACCCGTAGCCTCGGCAACAAAGTTGGTGAAGCGGGCAGTGTCGAGCACGCCGGCCTGGCCGATTACGCGCTCCTTAGGGAACCCCGAAGCCTTCTGCGCCAAGGCGGTCATCTCGTCAAGTGGGTTAGAAACAACCAGGATCACAGCGTTTGGTGCGTACTTTGCAATGTTCTTAGCAACGCCACCAACGATGCCAGCGTTCACCTCGAGGAGGTCCATGCGGGTCATGCCGGGCTTGCGAGGCAAACCAGCGGTGATCACGACGATGTCGCTGTCGGCGATGGCTTCGTAGCCTGAACCGTCAGGAAGAGTGGTTGCGCCAACAACTTCGGTCTCGAAGCCTTCGACCGGGCGGCTCTGGTTGATGTCTAGAGCAACGCCCTGAGGCTTGCCATCGAGAATGTCGGTTAGGACGACGGTGTCGAAGATGTCGTACTCAGCTAGACGCTGGGCGGTGGTGGTGCCGTAAAAGCCTGCTCCGATAACCGAAACTTTGCCGTGACGTGACATGGTTTTCTCCTTTTGGGAATGGGTTCAGTTATAGCCTAAACCCGCTTTTGTTTAGTGGTAGAAGTGACGCTCGTTCGTGAAATACATGGTGATTCCGGCTTCTTTCGCTGCGTCGATGACCTCTTGGTCACGCATCGAACCACCCGGCTGAACGATGGCACGAACGCCGGCCTCGATCAGAATCTCTACGCCGTCTTTGAACGGGAAGAACGCGTCAGAAGCAGCAACCGAACCCTTGGCGCGAACTGTTGCGCGGTCGACCGCAAGTCGGCAAGAGTCGACTCGGTTAACCTGCCCCATGCCGATACCAACGCTTGCGCCCTCTTTAGCGAGCAAGATGCCGTTCGACTTAACCGCGCGGCAAGCGCGCCAAGCGAACTCTAGGTCGGCGTAGGTCTGCGGGTCTGCCTTCGCACCCGAGACGAGCGTCCAGTTGGCGACGGCGAGGTTGGCGAAGCTGTCCGGCTCTTGAAGCAACAAGCCACCTGAGATCTGGCGAGCCTCGAGCGATTCGCGCGAGAAGTTGGCTGGTAGCTCCAAAACGCGCAGGTTCTTCTTCTGAGTCAAAATTTCGAGGGCCGCAAGCTCGTAGCTCGGTGCAACGATCACCTCGGTGAAGATTCCGTTCACCTGCTCGGCCATCGCACGAGTTACCGGGCGGTTGGCAGCAACCACGCCACCGAAAGCCGAAACCGGGTCGCAAACGTGCGCCTTGGCGTGAGCAGAGGCAATCGGGTCGGCAGCATCTGCATCGGCGACTGCGATGCCGCAAGGGTTGGCGTGCTTGACGATGGCTACCGCTGGCTCGGCGTGGTCAAAGGCTGCGCGCAGAGCCGCATCGGCGTCGACGTAATTGTTATAAGACATCTCTTTGCCGTTTAGCAAGCGCGCCTGAGCGATGCCGGCAACAGCGTTTTCGCCAACGCTTCGGTAAAGCGCCGCAGCCTGGTGCGAGTTTTCACCGTAGCGAAGCACGTTTACGAGGTCACCCTCAACAACGAGATGGCTCGGGAAGCCAGGGTTTTTGGTCTGGTTTTCGGTGCTCTGGCCAGCCTCACGGCGCCACTCTGCATCGAGTTCGCCGGCGAACCAATCGGCTACAGCCTTGTCGTAACTCGCGGTGTGCGCAAAGGCAGCAGCAGCCAGGTTGCGGCGCTGCGAAAGAGTTGTTCCGCCATCAACAACAGCTGCGACAACCTCGCCATAACGGCTCGGGTCAACAACGATTGCAACGTTTGCGTGGTTTTTGGCCGAAGCGCGAACCATAGCGGGCCCACCGATATCGATCTGTTCAACCACCGAATCGCCTTTGGCACCAGAGGCAACCGTTTGCACGAACGGGTAAAGGTTAACAACGACTAGCTCAAAGGCCTCGATGCCGAGTTCGGCAAGCTGCTCTTCGTGAGCCGCTAGGCGAAGGTCGGCAAGCAAGCCGCCGTGAACCTTCGGGTGCAGGGTTTTCACTCGTCCGTCTAGCGACTCGGGGAACCCGGTGACCTG
>CANGNZ010000067.1 GCA_947455435.1 Microbacteriaceae bacterium | reverse complement strand
TTCAGGGTTTCTTTTTCAAGAAGCTCCTTGGCCAGGGTGTCGAGCACCTTGCGGTTTAGGTTGAGCGCCTTGTATGCCTCGTCTTGAGCGTTGTCGAGAATTGCACGAATTTCGGCATCGATGATCTGAGCCGTTGATTCGCTGTATTCACGGGTTGTGCCCATGTCGCGACCGATGAAGACTTCGCCACCGTTTGCGAACGAAACCGAACCGAGCTGCGATGAGAAGCCGTATTGGGTCACCATCTGGCGTGCAATAGTTGTCGCCTTTTCGAAGTCGTTCGATGCTCCGGTGGTTGGGTCGTGGAACACGATTTCTTCGGCTACGCGGCCACCCATCGCCCAGGCGATCTGGTCGAGTAGCTGGTTGCGCGAGATCGAGTAGCGGTCTTCGAGCGGCATGACCATGGTGTAACCAAGGGCGCGGCCGCGTGGGAGGATCGTGATCTTGGTGACCGGGTCGCTGTGGTTTAGCGATGCGGCAACCAGTGCGTGGCCAGCCTCGTGGTAAGCGGTGTTGAGGCGTTCCTGGTCTTGCATCAGGCGCGACTTCTTTTGCGGGCCACCAATGACGCGGTCGATTGCCTCGTCGAGGGTTTCTGGAGTGATCTGCTTTTCGTCTTGGCGAGCGGTCAGGAGAGCCGCTTCGTTTAACACGTTGGCAAGATCGGCACCGGTGAAGCCTGGGGTGCGACGAGCAATTAGGGCTAGGTCTACGTCTTTGGCCATTGGCTTGCCTTTGGCGTGAACCGCGAGAATCTGCTCACGACCCTTTAGGTCGGGGGCACCAACACCGATCTGGCGGTCGAAGCGACCTGGGCGAAGAAGAGCTGGGTCGAGAACGTCTGGGCGGTTGGTTGCCGCAATGAGAATCACGTTGGTTCTGGTGTCGAAGCCGTCCATCTCGACCAAAAGCTGGTTGAGGGTTTGCTCGCGCTCGTCGTTGCCGCCGCCGATGCCGGCGCCGCGCTGACGACCGACTGCGTCGATCTCGTCAACGAAGATGATCGCTGGGGCACTCTGCTTCGCCTGGTTGAACAGGTCGCGAACACGAGAGGCACCAACACCGACAAACATCTCGACGAAGTCAGAACCCGAGATGCTGAAGAACGGAACTCCGGCTTCGCCAGCGACGGCTTTAGCAACTAGGGTTTTACCGGTTCCCGGAGGGCCGTAAAGAAGCACGCCACGAGGAATCTTGGCGCCAACGGCCAAGAACTTCTCTGGGCTCTTCAAAAAGTCTTTGATCTCTTCGAGTTCTTCAATCGCTTCGTCCACGCCAGCGACATCGGCAAAGGTCACGTTGCTTGTCTCTTTATTCACGAGCTTTGCGCGCGACTTACCGAAGTTCATCACTCCGCCACCGCCACCAGAGCCGCGGCTCATCATGAACCAGAAGATCACACCGACCATGAGGAACGGGAAGATCGAGCCGAGAATCGAGATGTACCAAGGCGTGCTTGGGTCAGAGTCGTTGTAGCCCTTAGAAAGCTCGGCCTGAGCGATTGTGTCTGTAACGGCAGTGCCGCGTGAGAACGCGTAGAAGAACTGAACGCTCTTGGTCTTGTATTTGGCGTCCTTGGTGACAAGGGTCAGGTCAACTCGCTGGTCGGTGTCGTAGACGACGGCCTTGGCGACCTTGCCAGATTGGATCAGTGACAGGCCGTATGAGGTGTCGACCTTTTGATAGGTGGCAGAGCCGCCGTTAAGCGAAAAGCCGATGAACATGGCAACGAGGGCTGCCAGGATCCAGACGAGTGGGCCACGAAGAATGCGCTTGAAATTCATATTGGTTTAAGACTACCCGCAGGAGGTGACAGCGAAAAGGCTTGTTCGCCCTAGGAGTAGACGGCGGGCGAAAGAATCGCTACGCCGCGAAGCGTGCGGTAACGCTCGGCATAGTCGAGGCCGTAGCCAACCACGAACTCGTTTGGGATGTCGAAGCCAACCTGAGCGACCTGAACGTCGACCTTTGCCGCCTCTGGCTTGCGCAACAGGGCAACGATTTCTACCGAAGCCGCGCCGCGCGCCTTCAGGTTTGAGATCAACCAAGAAAGCGTTAGACCCGAGTCGATGATGTCTTCGACGATCAGAATGTGGCGGCCGAGGATGTCGGCGTCCAAGTCTTTAAGAATTCGAACCACTCCAGAAGACTGGGTTCCGGAGCCGTAAGACGAGACGGCCATCCAGTCCATCTGCACCGGAATCTGGATCGCGCGCGAAAGGTCGGCCATGAACATGACTGCGCCCTTTAGAACACCGACCAAGAGTAGGTCTTTGCCCGCGTAAGTCACGTCGATTTCGGCGGCGAGCTCGGCGATGCGCTTGTCAATCTGTTCTGCGGTGACGAGCACCTCGGTGATTTCACCGGCGACTTTTTCGAGGTCCACTAGCAGGCTCCTGGTTTGAGAGTTTTGGTGGTTTTTAGTTCGAGCTGTTCGCTCTTGCGTACTACTCTAACCCCTGGCAAGGTGAGCTCTTTCTGCCCGTGCCAATCGTCGATTAGCTCATTCACAGCCAAAACATGGACACGCTGGGGCTGGCCCTGCAATACCTCGAGTGCGTGCTTAATCACCCTGAACCGAATCGCTTTTTGTAATTCGGCAAGCTCGGCGACCGGCAGCGTTAGGGCGGTCGGCCCTAGTGTGACCATCGAGTGGTATTCGGCGAGCGCGATTTCGTCTAGGTAGTCGGCGTCTTCGCGAAGTTGCTCTGCAGTTCTAGCGAGGGCAACGGCCACTCCCGGCCCGAGTTCTTCTTCGAGGGCCGGCAGAACGGTTTCGCGCACGCGAACTCTGGTGAATTTTTCGCTCTTGTTATGTGGGTCGTGCCACGGGTCGAGGTGTGCGCTGGCCTCGAGTGTGGTTGCTCTCGAAACTCCTAGCAGTGGGCGAAGGTAACGGCCGTTGTCCTTAGCCATTCCGCTCAAGCTTCTGGCTCCAGCACCTCGAGCCAAACCGAGAAGAACGGTTTCTGCCTGGTCGTTGAGCGTGTGGCCGAGCAGCACGTAACGGGCATCAAGCTCGTTGGCGAGATCATCGAGTGCTTGGTATCTGGCTTCGCGAGCCGCAGCCTCGTTGGTGCCAGCTACCTTGACCTTCTTTAGGTAGACGTACCCGAAGCCGAGTGACTTTAGTTTTTCTGCGGTGTTAGCCGCTACCTCGCCAGAGACCTTTTGCAATTGGTGGTCAACGATCACGGCTGCAATTCGAAGGCCGAGCTTCGGGCCTTCAAAGGCAAAACCGGCGGCGAGCGCCATCGAGTCTGGGCCACCAGAGACCGCCACCAAGACCAGATCGTTTTCGATAGCTTCGGCGAGCGCCTCACGAACGGCTCGACGAACCTCGGCAACTGCTGGGGTGAGTCTGGGTCGCATCGAGTTCCTTGGGTAATCTAGTTAGCAATAAGCCTATTGAGGAGAGCCTGTGTCGTACGACGTAGTAATTGAGATTCCCCGCGGAAGCCGCAACAAGTTTGAGGTTGACCACGAAACCGGACGCGTTCACCTAGACCGCGTGCTGTTCACCCCATTCGTTTACCCGGTCGACTACGGCTACTTCGACAACACCCTCGGTGGAGATGGAGACCCGCTAGACGCACTTGTCTTGCTTGAGTACCCTGTTTACCCAGGCGTGGTTGTGAACGTTCGCCCGGTTGGCGTTCTCGAGATGGAAGACGACGGCGGCATCGACGAGAAGCTGGTCTGTGTTCTAACCAAGGACCCACGCTGGCAGCACCTGCAGGACATCAACGATGTGCCAGACCAGATCAAGAACGAGCTTCGCCACTTCTTCGAGCACTACAAGGACCTCGAGCCTGGCAAGTGGGTAAAGGTTGGCGAGTGGAAGGGTCGTGAGGTTGCCGAGCGTCTAATCGCAGAGTCAATCGAGCGATTCAAGACCACCTCGCACTAAAACTTTTAGGCAAAAACCCCCTGCCGTTTTCGGCAGGGGGTTTTCGTTTAGCTTCTTGGCTTAGGCGGTTGGCCTGCCCGCGTAACGGAACAGCTGTTCGCCGTGACGAACAGGAACTATTCGCACCTGTGAACCCGGGTGCGGTGCCTCAAGCATCAGGTCGTTGCCGAGGTAGATCACAACGTGCGCCTTGTCGCCATCGAAAACTGTTGGCTCAGGCGAATACCAAAGCAGATCGCCGCGTTGGATCTCGCTAAGTGGAATCAGCTTCTTCTGACGGGCCATCTCTCTGAACTGGTTTGTTGCCGAGTGCGTGCCTATGTAATAACCGGCAACGGCATAAGAGCCCTTGGTGATTCCGGAGCAGTCCCAAACGTTCGGGCCCATGCCGCCGAGCACGTAAGGCTCACCGAGCTGTTTCTTGGCGAAAGCGATTGCGATCTCGACCTTGTCGGTGTTTGGGTCGCCAACGCTGTAAAGCTCAGGGGCTGTCATGTCTGCGTGGCCATGGCTCCAAGCCGCATCTTGAGCCAAACCGGCGGCTCTCTCTCGGGCAAGTTTTTCTGATGTACGTTGCAAGATCGCCAATTGGGCAACCATGGTTGCCATGTGCGCCTTGTTCTCGTTCACCTTCGCGGTGAGTTCGTCGGCAGCACGCTGGGCTTCGTCGAAGGCAGACTTCGCAACCGCGGCCTTAGCGGCCAGGTCGGCTTTAGCAACCTTTAGCTGTGAGTTAAGCGACTCAGCGTATTTCTGGGTCTGGACCGAACGCTGGTAAAGGGTGTCGCTGCTCTGAGCAACGCGCTCTTGTGCACCGAGCTGGTAAAGCAGATCGTCTGCCTTGCCTGCGTTCAACAAAAGATTCAGTGAGGTGCCCGCGGTTCCTTGGCGGTACATTTCTGAAGCGATCAAACCGAGTTGCTTTTTAGCTTCGTTTGCTTGCGCATTTGCGGCGTCTGCTTGGCCCTGCAGAATCTTTACCTTGGCGGCAATCTCGTCGACAAGAACCTGCGCCTGGTTGTAGATCTCACCCTTTTGTTGCGCAACCATCGAAAGCGACGCCTCTTCATCGGCAAGAGAAGTAATGATCGTGTCGATTCGTGCAATCAGTTTCTTCTTTTTTGCCACGCTGTGGCGCGCGGCATCAACCTCACCTTGGGTGGGGTAATTGTTTGGGCTTGCCCAAGTTTGGCCACTAACTACGCCGGTTGTGAGCAGCGCGATGACCGCAAAAACAGCGGCAAGGCGAACTCGAAAACGTGAAGTCATAGTTCTAGTTAACCCTGAGGTTGCTAAAACACCTACTAAGCAAGTAATCTTGGCTCTTGGTGCTATGAAGTATCACACTTTGTAGGCCCCATCGTTTAGTGGCCTAGGACACCGCCCTTTCACGGCGGCAGCACGGGTTCGAATCCCGTTGGGGTCACCAAGGTGATGGTTTTGTAGCAGCAAGGTCCTGTAGCGCAGTTGGTTAGCGCGCCGCCCTGTCACGGCGGAGGTCGCGGGTTCAAGTCCCGTCAGGATCGCAAGGCAACGAAAGTTGTCGATGGCTCTGTAGCTCAGTTGGTAGAGCGAACGACTGAAAATCGTTAGGTCCG
>CANGNZ010000066.1 GCA_947455435.1 Microbacteriaceae bacterium | reverse complement strand
CCGCCGATGAATCCAGCCGAGATCACACCAAGAATCAGCGGGACCCAGATCATGAACGGCGCCGTAACCTTGCCGTCGGCCAAGAAGTCGTTGAAGCCGATTGCAAGGTACTGCTTTAGAAGAACCGCGATCCAGAAAACTGGCAGTGAGAAGAACAAGAACGAGATGAAGGTCATCGTGTAGTCGAGTCGAGAGTACTGGCGAATAGCGCTCAACACACCGATCGAGATGCCTAGGATGATTGCCAAGAAAGTGGCGGCAGTGACGAGACGAAGGGTTACCGGGACGGCTGCACCAATAAGTTCGAGGACCGAACCACCGGCTCGAGTTTTGCCGAAGTCGATGTTGCCGACAAAGACACCTGCGATGCCCTTAAGCCACAAAAAGTAGCGGGCCGGCGGTGGCACGTCGAGCTGAAGCTGCGAGGTGAGGCGCTGCATGAGGAACACCTTGTTCTGGGCGTTACTTTCAGCAAGTGCAGCAAGCGGGTCTCCAGCGATTGCCTCCATGTTGTAAACCAGGAAGCTAGATCCGAAGAGGATCAAAAAGCTGATTGCAATGCGGCGTCCAATAAAAGCGAGCATGCCGTTTATCTCCATCGATTAGTTGTGACCCTTACGGCCAAACATTCTTCATTCTAATAGCAGTTACCCGCCGTTAATAGAGAAGTTGGCCCCGAGTTACCTCGGGGCCAACCTCTTATTTTGGAGTTGTCTCCTAGTCAGAGACTAGAAGTGCCACTCCCAGTAGTTCCATGCGTAGGTTGGCGACAGCGGGCCAGGCTTTACGCCGTAGACGCCCTTGCTGAACGCGGTGACCTGTGCCCACTGGAAGATTGGAAGGGTCCAGGCGTGGCCTGTGATGATTCCTTCTGCCTGTCCAGAGATGGTTGCGATCTTGGTCTCCGAGAGCGTCGAGTCAAGCAAGTGAAGCTTGGCGTCTAGTGCCTCGTCGAACCAACCGCAGTGGTTGTTTCCGCCATCGCTCAGGTAGTTCGCGTTCGAACCGTTCTGTGTGATGGTGTTTGGGACCCATGCGAACTCTTCAGCGTCGAATGCGTTTTCGCTTAGACGTGAGCTCCAGTTCGCAGTGGTCTGGTTGCTGACGGTGAAACCAGCGTTTGCTTCGTGAGCAACAACCAACGCGTTGTTCTCAACACGCATCTGACGCGATGAGCGCAGGTAGTTCACGTGTAGAGCTGCGGTGTCGGTTCCAGCTGCAGCGTTCGGGTACCACTTCTTCACTAGCTTTAGGGCTAGTGCTTCATTGCGTGCCTGCTGAGTAGTCGAAGTCACGTTGAAGTTGTAGGTGTACTTGACGCCACCAACGGTTACGACGTGGTTCGAAACTAGACCATTCAACTTGGTGATGGTTGCGTAACGAGGGGTACCGTTCAGCGAGAAGTTCGAGTTAAGGATCGAGCCCTTAGGGTTGAACGGCTTTAGCTGAGTGTCAACGATCTGCTTGCGTGGGTAGGCAAGAAGGAATGCAAGACGTAGGTCCTTGCCCTTCTGTCCGTGGCTGTCTGCAAATAGGCCGTTGTAGTTGTCGCTGGTGCCTGGACCGTCACCGGTACGTAGGTCAACGTGCTCGTAGGTAGCTGAAACGCCACCTAGAAGGCCAACCGAACCTGCGGTCTTTAGACCCTGAAGGGTCGAGTAACCGGCAGCGCCTGGTGCACCCTGGTAAAGGTTGATGTCACCGTTCTGAAGTGCCTGTACCGATGCGGTACCGTCAGCTACGTACTTGAAGACGATGGTCTTTACTGGCTTTGCAGCAGTGACCTTGTGACCCGAGTTGAACTTAGGGTTTAGGTCTAGGGTTACGGTCTGGGTCGAGCTGTTGTACGACTTCAACGAGTAAGCACCGTTACCGACAGCAAGAAGTGGCTTTGCTGCGCGGTCGTATGACGACGAGTCGAAGTTGTAGTCGTTGGTCCAGATAACACCGATTGCGCCTAGACGAGTCTGTGCAGCGGCGTTGCCCTTGTATGCGTTGGTGTAGTCAGCAAGGAACTTAGCCTTAGCTGCCTTGTTTACAGCAGCGCTCTGAAGAGTGGTCTTACCATCCTTCATTAGCTCAAGGGTGTGAACTGGCGAAGCACCTGGGGTCTCAACCTTCCAGTTCGGCATTGACTGGTCGAACTTGATGGTTAGCGACATGTGGTCAGCCGACAGTACTGGGTTGCCAACAACGTGCTCGTCGTAGCCGCCACCGTAGCCGCCTGAGTAGAACTTCGAACCGGCGTCTGACGATGGGTCGCCTAGACCAGCCTTGATCGAGAACTTGCTCGAGGTGATGACGTGGCTTAGTAGAAGGTCAACTGCGTCGATTGGGGTGCCGTCTGACCAGACCTGACCCTTCTTGACGGTGTACTTGACTTCGAAGTCCTTCGCGGCGTCCTTGACGACCTTGTAAGAACCGAAAGCTGGGTTTGCAACAAGGCTTGGCTTGTTGTCGTAGTACCAGAATCCCTGACCGGTTAGGTAGGCAACATCGGCGTTGATCGTCGAGTTTTCATCTGGGTTTGCGGTGTTCAGCGAGCTCCAACCAAGACCGTCACCAATGATGAGGGTGGTTTTAGTCGCTGCGTTAGCCGAGGCTGAAATGCCTGCGATGCCAGTGAACGCAAGCGCGCTGGCTGCAGCCAAACTCAGTCCACGACGGAACATAGTTGACTTCATGTATTTCTCCTTGTTGGGTAAACGTCGGGTGAACCCGAAGTTTGGTAATCACTACTTTATGGGGGTTTCGCCTCGAAATTCACATAGATTTCCTAATCTTTCGTTTCGTGACAATGTCGTTACAAATGGTCGAGTGGTAGTTTTTGAGCGTGAACGCGTTAATTCAGCTCTTTTCGATCGGCTTCGCGGCCGGCCTTGCATTGGCGATTCCCGTTGGCCCTATGGCAATCATGCTCATCAACACCACAATTGCCAAGGGTTGGCGGCACGGGGTAATCGGCGCCTTAGCCATGGCGTCAGTCGATGGCTTGTACGCTGCAAGCGTTTTCTTTATCGGTGGCTTGATTGCGAATTGGCTAAAGGTCTGGTCGCTCTACCTAAGCCTCGGCGGTGCAGTGATACTTCTCTACCTAGGAGTCACAACTTTGGTTAAGAATCTGAGCCTCCTAAGGATCGATACAGAAGCCGAAGGCAAGGTCATCGAACCGGGCTCGCGCCGCAAAACCTATCTAACCTTCTTTGGAGCTACCGTCGTGAACCCGCCAACTGCTCTTTACTTCTTGGCACTTGCGCCTAGCGTTGCCACGCTCGCGACCGGCAGCCTTGCCGTCGGTGGCTTGGCATTCGCGGTCGGCGTGTTCATCGGTTCAATAGTTTGGCAAGAATCGCTCGCTCTCGCAGGTGTTGGCCTCAGAGCCATCATGCACGGCAAGCTGCGAGCTTGGATTGGCGCTCTGGGTGGTGCATTAATTGTTGCATTGGCAGTCGCGATGGCAGTGAAGGCTTTCAGTTGAAACTGAAGCTTGAAATAGCCATCGTCTTTGCGCTTAGCCTCGGCAAGTCGGCTGTTTATTCGGTCGTCGCATTGATCGCAGTTCTCAGCACCCCGAAGGGGTTAGGCGGCTCGAGCGTCACGATAAACCAAACTCTCTCGGATCGACCTTGGCTCGATGTGACCTATCAAATTCTGGGAACGGCATTTAGCCTCGTGCCTGTAGCACTTTGCCTTTTCTTGTTAAGCACCGAAGGTAACCCGTTCACAAAAATAGGTTTCGAGGCTCGCCCTCTTTATAGCAACCTCTGGCAAGGATTCGCACTTGCCGCGGCAATCGGAATACCAGGCCTGGCTCTGTACTTTGCTGCCAGACAACTCGGACTTTCGGCGCAAATAGTCACAAGCGACCTCGGCACAAATTGGTGGACAGTTCCGGTGCTTTTGTTCTCAGCACTCGGCGCCGCCCTGCTCGAAGAAGTAGTTGTAGTCGGTTACTTCTTTGATCGCTTGCAAAAACTACGGCGAAGCAAATGGGCGACCATTTTTATCAGCGCGGCAATTCGTGGCAGCTACCACCTATACCAAGGCTTCGGCGGGTTCGTCGGCAACTTCGCCATGGGCATCGCCTTCGGCTGGGCTTACCGCAAATTCGGCAAGCTCACACCTTTGGTTGTAGCTCACTTCATCTTGGACGCAGTTAGCTTTGTCGGCTACGCCTGGGCCAAGGCCTTTATAACCTGGCTTTAGGCGAACGCCTCAGGCGGAGGACAAGAGCAAACAAGGTTGCGGTCGCCGTAAACCGAATCGATGCGTCGAACGATTGGCCAGTACTTGTTTCGGTGCTGACCCGCGACAGGGTAAACCGCCAATTCACGTGAGTAAGGGTGAGCCCACTCCCCCGCGATTTGCTTCGCGGTGTGCGGAGCGTTGTGTAGCGGGTTGTCGTCGGCAGGCCAAACGCCGTTCTTGACCTGATCTGCCTCGAGGCGAATTGCGATCATGGCGTCGATGAAACGGTCTAGTTCGTCTAGCGGCTCAGACTCGGTGGGCTCGATCATCAAGGTGCCAGCAACCGGGAACGACATCGTTGGTGCGTGGAATCCGTAGTCGACTAGACGCTTCGCGACGTCGTCAACGGTGACACCGGTTTCTTCGGTTAGCGGGCGGATGTCCAAGATGCATTCGTGCGCAACGAGGCCGTCGTGGCCGGTGTAAAGAACCGGGTAGTGACCTTGAAGCTTGCGAGCGACGTAGTTGGCAGAGAGAACAGCCGTTGAGGTCGCCTCACTTAAACCCTGGTTACCCATCATGCGAATGTAAGCCCACGAAATTGGCAGGATGCTCGCCGAACCGTACGGCGCTGCAGAGATGGGGCCGTAGTTCGGCAGCGAAGTTTGCGCCTGGGCGTGACCTGGCAAGAACGGTGCAAGGTGTGCGCGAGCTGCTACCGGGCCAACGCCCGGGCCGCCGCCGCCGTGAGGAATGCAGAATGTTTTGTGCAAGTTAAGGTGCGAGACATCGCCTCCGAACTCGCCAAACTTAGCAAAGCCAACGACCGCGTTGGTGTTTGCGCCATCGATGTAAACCTGACCACCGGCCGCGTGCACCTTTGAGCAGATGTCGACGATAGCTTCTTCGTAAACGCCGTGGGTTGACGGGTAGGTCACCATCAACGCCGACAGGCGCTCTGCGTTCTCGGCAATCTTCGCCTCAAGGTCGGCTAGGTCGACGTTTCCGTTCTCGTCACAAGCGACAACGACAACCTGCATTCCGGCGAGCACTGCCGATGCCGCGTTTGTGCCGTGGGCACTAGAAGGGATCAAGCAAACCGTGCGCTGCGCATCGCCTCGCGAAAGGTGGTAGCCACGAATAGCCATGAGGCCGGCTAGCTCGCCCTGGCTACCTGCATTCGGCTGAAGGCTGATTGCGTCGTAGCCGGTGACCTCACATAGCCAGCTCGAAAGCTGGTCGATCATCGAAAGGTAACCGTCGGCGTCTTCTGCCGGAACAAACGGGTGAAGCCCACCAAACTCTGGCCAGGTGACGGCCTCCATCTCGGTTGTCGAGTTGAGCTTCATGGTGCATGAGCCAAGCGGAATCATGCCTCTGTCGAGGGCGTAGT
>CANGNZ010000065.1 GCA_947455435.1 Microbacteriaceae bacterium | reverse complement strand
TTGCTCACGTGTTACTCACCCGTTCGCCACTAATCCACCGGAGCAAGCTCCAGCTTCATCGTTCGACTTGCATGTGTTAAGCACGCCGCCAGCGTTCGTCCTGAGCCAGGATCAAACTCTCCGTAAAAGTGTGTTAGGTAAGAGCAAGCTCTTACCAAACTTTTCGAAAGCGCCGGAAAATGGCGCCTCAGTTTGATCTGACTAAATCAGATTGTCTGACAATCTGTCTAATCCAAATGTTGCTTGGCTAACCGAAGTTAGCCAACTTGTTTGGCATCGACATTGTGCACGCTGTTGAGTTCTCAAGGATCGGATGCTCCTGGGAGTTTGTCTTTCGACTGGCCTCCAGGGCAACTTCACTAACTTACCACTAAATTTGTTCTCGTCAAAACGAGTTCATTTTTGAGCGGAAGCTCAATCTTACGAAGCAGACAATACAAAGCGCAAGGCTTTTTTTGTCTGAGACATTTGATTGGTTGCACTTGAGCCGGAGACCTAATCAGGTTTCCCCAAACTTTGGGCAACAGATAGAAACATTACGTTGTTATAACGGTGAAGTCAAATCCATTTGGGTGTTTTTCGGGATATTTCTTAAATTAATTTTTGAAAAGACCCGAAAGGGTCTTCTTGCCCCGTCGCAGCACGGCAAAGCCACCTGGTAACCAGGCCTCGGCGACTGCAGCTTCATCGGTGATCTTGTCGTTGTTTAGGTAAACGCCACCCTCGGCGATGGCCCTACGGCCAGCCGAAAGGGAGGCTACCAAACCGGTATCGACCAAGAGCTGAGCAATTTGCTCGCCGCCAGCGATCGTCACGTTAGGCAATTCACCTAGAGCAGCTCGCAGGGTGCCCGCGTCAAGGTTCGTGAGGTCTCCGTTACCGAAGAGCGCTGCAGACGCGTCAACGGCCGCCTGAGCGGCTTCTTGGGAATGTACGAGACTGGTGACCTCGAAGGCGAGGCGTTTCTGCGCTGCCCTAAGGTGCGGTGCTTCTGCCGTTTGCTTTGCAAGCTCTTCGATCTCGACCTTGGACATAAAAGTGAAAACCTTCAGGCGATCGACCACATCGGCGTCTTCAACGTTTAGCCAGAACTGGTAGAACGCGTAAGGGCTGGTGAACTCGGCGTCTAGCCAAACTGCGTTGCCTTCAGACTTGCCAAACTTTTTGCCGTCGGAGTTAGTGATCAAAGGCGTCGCGATGATGTGAGCCGAAACGCCCTCCACCTTACGAATCAGGTCGGTGCCACTGGTGAGGTTGCCCCACTGGTCACTACCACCGGTCTGCATGATGCAGCCGTAACGACGGTAGAGCTCCAAGAAGTCCATGCCCTGCAGGATCTGGTAGCTGAACTCGGTGTAGGAGATGCCGTGCTCTGAGTTCAGGCGTGCGCTAACGGCGTCTTTTGAAAGCATCTTGCCGACTCTGAAGTGCTTGCCGATTTCGCGTAAGAAGTCGATAGCGCTCATCGGTGCTGTCCAGTCAAGGTTGTTCACCATTCGAGCGGCGTTAGAACCCTCAAACGAAAGAAAGCGTGCGCCTTGTTTGCCGAGTTTGTCTACCCACTCGGCAACGGTCTCTTTTGAGTTGAGCGTGCGCTCTGCGCTAGGCCGAGGGTCGCCAACCAAACCGGTCGAGCCACCGATTAGAAGAAGCGGGTTGTGACCGGCGAGCTGTAGGCGGCGAAGAGTCAGCAGTTGCACCAGGTTGCCTAGGTGCAGGCTCGCTGCCGTTGGGTCGAAGCCGCAGTAGTAAGTAATCGGGTCGCCGTCTAGAAGTGCCTTAACCTCGGCTTCATCCGTCGAGAGGGCGATAAGCCCGCGCCACTGGAGTTCGTCCCAGAGCGATGCAAACGACTTGTCGTTTGATTGAGCGGCTAATACCTGCGGGGTTGCCATCTGGTTCCTAACGCTTTACCGAAAACTTGCGCAGCGCTGTGATCTGCTCGAGGACTCGTGGGAGCGCAGTGCCGCCGGCCCCGGCGCGCGCGCGAATCGAACCCGAAACGCTTAGTACGTCGCGAACCTCTGGGGTTAGCTTTGGCGAGATTGCCGCCATGTCGGCGTCGGCTACCTCGTGCAACTGCAACGAATTCTTTTCGCAGAACGAAACCAACTTGCCGGTGATCTCGTGGGCGTCGCGGAACGGAACCTTTTGCTTAACCAACCACTCGGCAACATCTGTTGCAAGCGAGAATCCGGCTGGAGCTAGCAACTCGAGGCGGTTCTTGTTGAACACAAGAGTTGCAACCATGCCGGTGAATGCCGGCATCAAAACGGTAAGAGTGTCGACCGAGTCGAACACGGGCTCTTTATCTTCTTGAAGGTCGCGGTTGTAAGAAAGCGGTAGACCCTTAAGTGTTGCCAGCAGCCCGGTTAGGTTGCCAATGAGTCGGCCCGACTTGCCACGAGCGAGCTCGGCGATGTCTGGGTTTTTCTTCTGCGGCATGATCGACGAGCCGGTTGAGAAAGAGTCAGAAAGTTTGATGTAGTCAAACTCTGCTGATGCCCAGATGATGATCTCTTCTGAGAAACGCGAAAGATTGATGCCAATCAACGTGAGGATAAACTCGAATTCGGCGACCACGTCGCGGCTCGCGGTTGCGTCCATCGAGTTCTGGGTTGGGCCGGTTAGCCCGAGCTCGAGAGCGACCAAGTTTGGGTCGAGGCCAAGGGTTGAACCGGCTAGCGCACCGGCGCCGTAAGGGCTGAGGCTTGCACGCTTGCGCCACTCGCGCATGCGCTCGATGTCGCGCTGCAGAGGCCACGCGTGAGCTAGCAAGTGGTGCGAAAGCATTACCGGCTGGGCGTGCTGAAAGTGAGTGCGGCCCGGCATGGCAACGCCGAGGTTTTCTT
Source organism: Microbacteriaceae bacterium (assembly GCA_947455435.1). Taxonomy (GTDB): domain Bacteria; phylum Actinomycetota; class Actinomycetes; order Actinomycetales; family Microbacteriaceae; genus Rhodoluna. The sequence continues at coordinate 2,764 of CANGNZ010000065.1, read as the reverse complement.
CGGCGCGATCAACTAAAACGTTAATCAGGTCTAGAACAAGTTCTTCGATGACGTTCGACTGGTCAAGCAGGTAGGTGCGAATCAGCGTAGCGATCTGGTCATTGCGGCTGCGGCCAGCGCGAACCTTGCCACCGAGCTCTGCACCAGCGATTTCGATGAGCCCGCGCTCTAGAGCCGAGTGAACGTCTTCGTCGCTCGGCTTAGCAGTGAACGAGCCCTCGGCAACACGTCGCGAAAGTTCTTCGAGACTCTTCTCAAGTTTCTGGTGTTCGGCAACCGTAAGGTAACCGGCGGCGTGAAGCGCCTTGATGTGCGCGAGTGTGCCTTTGATGTCGTACTGAGCCAAGCGCCAGTCGAAGTGAACGCTGCGGCTCAGTGCTGCAAGCGAATCGGCCGGACCGCCGTCGAAGCGGCTACCCCAGAGCGCGTTCGAACCGTTCTCAGACATGAAACACCTTGGCTTTCTTGATTTCGAATAAGTCTAGTTTGACTGGTCGTTTAGCCAGACGAGCAGAGCCTTCTGGGCGTGAAGTCGGTTTTCGGCTTCCTCCCAAATCACCGACTGCGGGCCGTCGATGACATCTGCACTCACCTCGTAGCCACGGTAGGCCGGTAGGCAGTGCAAGAAGATGGCGTCGGACTTTGCCTGTGACATCAGCGATGCATCAATCGTGTAGCCGGTGAAATCTGCGATTCGCTTTACCTTCTCGGCTTCCTGACCCATTGAGATCCAGGTATCGGTAGTCACGACGTCGGCATTAAGAATTGCTTCGGCAGGGTCGACGTGGACGTTGACCGAACCGCCGGTTGTGGCTGCGATTTCGGTGGCGCGTGCAACCATCGCGGCCTCTGGCGCATAACCGGCAGGAGACGCAAGACTCACGTGCATTCCGGCCAGCGCTCCCCCGATTAGGTATGAGTTGGCCATGTTGTTTGCCGCGTCACCGATGTAGGCAAGCTTCAAACCGGCAAGTTCACCCTTGCGCTCTTGAACTGTCATGAGGTCAGCAAGAATCTGGCATGGGTGGTAGTCGTCGCTCAGTGAGTTAATTACCGGCACGTTCGAGTTGGCTGCCATTTCTTCGAGGCCAGACTGGGCATAGGTGCGCCAAACGATTGCTGCGACCTGGCGTTCGAGGACGCGCGCGGTGTCGGCAACCGACTCCTTGCCAGCCATCTGGCTAGTCTGTGCGTCGATGATTAGCGGAGCACCGCCAAGATCGGCTACGCCAACGCTGAACGAAACACGCGTGCGGGTCGAGGTCTTGTCGAAGATCAAGGCAACGGTCTTTGGCCCGGCGTATGGGCGAGCGCTGTAGGGAGACTTCTTAAGCTCATGAGCCAGACGTAAAATGGCGGCCTGCTCGGCAGGTGTGACGTCGTCGTCCTTTAGAAAGTGGCGAACCATTTTGTTCCTAACTGTTATTCGGGAAGAACCATTGTGCCAAAGCCCGTGCGCGTGAAAATCTCGAGCAGGATGCTGTGCGGCGTGCGACCGTCGATGACGTGAGACTGAGGGACACCACCGCGAACGGCGTGCAGGCAGGCCTGCATCTTAGGAATCATGCCTGACTCAAGCTTTGGCAGAAGCTCTTCAAGTTCGGCGGCAGTAATCTCACTCACCAGAGAGTCGCGGTTTGGCCAGTCGCTGTAGAGGCCGGGAACGTCGGTCAACACCATCAGTTTTTCGGCACCTAGCGCAACCGCGAGGGCACTGGCGGCGAGGTCGGCATTGACGTTCAGCAACTGACCGGATGCGTCTGGGGCAACGGTTGAGATAACCGGAATCTTGCCAGCATCGAGTGCGTCGAAGACGATTCGCGGGTTCACCTGAGTGACCTCACCAACCAAGCCGACATCGCCGATCACTTCGGCGCGAAACAGGTTTGCGTCTTCGCCAGACATTATCGAAGCACCAGCGCCGGCTTGCTCAATCCGTGAAGCAAGTTCGGCTGAGATGTCATTTCGAAGCACGTCGCGAACTACACCGATGATCTCGGGAGTGGTGACTCTAAAGCCTTCCTTGAATTCGCTTTCGATTCCTAGTTCGGCAAGGCGAGCAGAGATCTGCGGGCCACCGCCGTGAACAACTACAGGCTTGATGCCAATCCAGCGCAGGTAGGCCATGTCTTCGGCAAAAGCTTTCTGCAGCTCGGCATCGACCATCGCATTGCCGCCGAACTTTACGACAATGGTTTTGCCGTGAAACTTCTGCAGCCATGGCAGAGACTCAATCAGAGTCTCGGCTTTGATTGCCGCTAACTGGGTGTCTTGGTTTTGAGTTTGCATCAGCTCGAGTACTCGCTGTTCTCGGTTACGTACGCGTGGGTTAGGTCTGAGGTGTAAATCGTTGCCGTTTCAGAACCGGCGTGAAGGTCGAGCTTAATCTGCACCGCCCTTGGCTTGAGATCAACCAGGTCGCGAGACTGATCTGGCTGACCCTTTGAAGAAACGCGGACGCCATTGATGTAGACATCGATGTCGTAAGGATCAAAAGCGGCCGAAGTGGTGCCAACGGCAGCCAAGATTCGACCCCAGTTGGGGTCGTTGCCGTAGATCGCTGCTTTGAACAGGTTGTTGCGGGCGATCGAACGACCAACCTCAACAGCGTCTTCTTCGCTTGCCGCGTTGACGACCTCGATTGAGATGTCGTGGCTTGCCCCCTCGGCGTCGGTGAGCAACTGCATGGCTAGGTCGTGGCAAACCTCGGTTAGAACAGCGGTGAATTCTTCGAGGCTCGGGGTAACCTGCGCTGCACCAGAGG
>CANGNZ010000064.1 GCA_947455435.1 Microbacteriaceae bacterium | reverse complement strand
TTAGTCAGCTCTACACGGAACATAGCGTTCGGCAGGGCTTCAACTACTGTGCCTTCGATCTCGATGACACCGTCTTTGTTGGCCATAAACTCACTTATCTCTGCGACGTTTCGGCGCCACTTGGGCACGCAAAAAAGCTTTCGAGCGAAAGTGATTTGCGTGTAAGAAACACCGAAGTTCAATCTTAGGCAAAAACTGCCGATATTGCCAATTAAATGTTGCGGGGGTCAACCGGGGTGATTCCGAACGGGGCAAGCTTGGCTGCTCCCCCATCGCTCGAGGTCAAAACCCAGATGCCTTTTTCGTGAACCGCGATGCTGTGCTCCCAGTGGGAGGCGTCGCTGCCATCGGTTGACGAGACTGTCCAGTCGTCTTCTAAGACGTGCGTGCGGGCACTGCCGGCGGTAACCATCGGTTCGATCGCGATCACGAGGCCGGGCACAACGTGTGGGCCGGCGACCTTGGTCTTGTAGTTGAAGACCGGTGGGTCTTCGTGCATTGAGCGGCCGATGCCGTGGCCGACGTACTCTTGCAAGATGCCGTAGCGGCCCTTGCTTCGAATGAACTTTTCGACTGCCGTGCCAACCTCGTTGAGGCGTTTAGCTGTTGCCAGCGCTGCGATGCCAGCCCAGAGCGAGCCCTCTGTCACGTCGCTGAGTTCTTGGCGCTTCTTGGTTTGCTCTTCGTCGCCGCCCGGCACGATGAAGGTCATGGCGCTGTCGCCGTTCCAGCCATCGGCCGTCTCGGCTCCGCAGTCGATCGAGACGATGTCGCCGGCTTGCAAGATTCGGCCCTTGTTTGGGATTCCGTGAACTACTTCGTCGTTGATGCTCGCACAAATGGTGTGAAAGTAGCCTGGCACGAGCTTGAAGTTTGAGTGGCCACCCATTTTGACGATTGTTGCCTCGGCGATTGCGTCAAGCTCTAGGGTCGAGACGCCTGGCTTGATTGCCGCCTTGACTGCTAGAAGCGCTGCCTCCGTCATGAGGCCAGCCTCAACCATGCGCACAATCTGCGCGGTTGTCTTGAGTGTGTATTCGTGACGCATTACTTGAGAGCGCTGAGAATGCGCTCGGTCACTTCTTCAACGGCACCGAGGCCGTCAACTTCGCGAACCAGGTTGCGGTTGGAGTAAACCTCAATCAGTGGAGCTGTCTGCTCGGCGTAGACCTCCATGCGGCGGCGAATAACCTCTTCGGTGTCGTCGGCGCGGCCCTGCTCGAGAGCTCGGTTAAGAAGTCGGCGCACGACCTCGTCGGTGTCTGCGGTGATCAGCACGACTGCGTCCAAGGTGTTGCCCTGGTCGGCAAGAATGTCGTCTAGTTCAACAACCTGGTCTGCGGTGCGTGGGTAGCCGTCAAGCAAGAAACCAGCTTTGGCGTCTTCGTGGCTTAGACGGTCGCGAACCAGCGCGTTGGTGAGTGAATCTGGCACGTACTCGCCGCGGTCCATGAATGCTTTAGCCTGGCGGCCGAGCTCTGTCTCGTTTTTGACGTTCTCGCGAAAGATGTCGCCGGTTGAGATAGCTGGAATACCGAAGGCTTCGGCTAGGCGAGCCGCCTGGGTTCCCTTGCCTGCGCCCGGTGGGCCAATCAAGAGAAGGCGGGTCACTTCAGGAGGCCTTCGTAGTTGCGCTGCTGCATCTGAGCGTTGATCTGCTTGACGGTCTCGAGACCGACACCGACGATGATCAAGATCGTTGTACCACCGAACGGGAAGTTCTGGCTGGTGCCAAGAACGCCGAAGGCGATTAGCGGAACAAGCGCAACGAGGCCAAGGTAAAGCGCACCGGTGAAGGTGATTCGGCTCGAAACAAAGGCTAGGAACTCGGTGGTTGGGTTACCGGCACGAATGCCAGGGATAAACCCGCCAGACTGCTTCATGTTGTCGCTCACTTCTTCAGGGTTGAAGGTGATTGCTACGTAGAAGTAGGTGAAACCGAAAATCATTAGGAAGTACAGGATCATGTAGAGCGGGTGATCGCCCTTGGTTAGGTAGTTCGAAACCCAGGTGACCCAAGCCGCAACCTTTTGACCCTTGGCCGGCTGGTTGAACTGAGCTAGCAGAGCAGGAAGGTAAAGGAGGCTCGAAGCAAAGATGACAGGCACAACGCCGGCCATGTTGACCTTGATAGGAATGTAGGTGCTCTGACCGCCGTATTCGCGGCGACCAACCATGCGCTTGGCGTACTGAACCGGCACACGACGCTGCGACTGCTCGACAAGGATCACGAGAGCAATGATCAAGATACCAATCAGGATCACACCGATAAGAACTTCTGGGCTCTTCTGCTGCGCAATCTGGGCAAGCGAGTTAGGGAAACGCGATGCGATCGAGGTGAAGATAAGGAGCGACATACCGTTACCGATGCCGCGTTCGGTCACCAACTCACCAAGCCACATGATCAGACCGGTACCCGCGGTCATCGTGACAATGATAAGCAAGATTCCGGCTGGGTTTGTGGTGGTCAGGATCTGGTCGTTGCACGAACCAAAGAGTGCGCCTGAGCGAGCCACTGCAATAAGAGTGGTCGACTGAAGGATGCCCAAACCGATGGTTAGGTAACGGGTGTACTGAGTTAGCTTGGCCTGGCCAGCCTGGCCCTCTTTGTGGAGGGTTTCGAAGTGCGGGATGACCACGCGAAGCAACTGAGTGATGATCGACGCCGTGATGTAGGGCATGATGCCCAGGGCGAAGACCGAAAGCTGGAGGAGAGCGCCACCGCTGAACAAGTTCACTAGTTCGTAAATCTTGCTCGTCGAAGCGTTACTCGAACTCTGCACCAAACAGTTCTGCACGGCGCCGAAGTCGACGAACGGTGCAGGAATGAATGAGCCGAGACGGAAAATCGCGACGATGAGCAGGGTGAAAGCTAGCTTGTTACGCAGATCCGGGGTACGGAATGCGCGAAGTACGGCGCTGAACAACTCTGCCTCCTGGCTTTTAGATCTATTCGGCGGTTGCTACTGAACCACCAGCGGCTTCGATCTTGGTCTTGGCAGAAGCCGAAACCTTGATGTCGCTGCTAACAGTCAGTTTAACCTTGATGTCGCCGGTGGCTAGAACCTTGACTGGCTCGTTCTTGCGAACTAGGCCCTTCTCGACTAGACCTGCAACGGTGATTTCTCCACCCTTAGGGTAAAGAAGCTCAAGCTTCTCAAGGTTGACAACCTGGTATTCGACGCGGAACGGGTTCTTGAAGCCGCGAAGTTTAGGGGTGCGCATTACGAGACGAACGCCACCACCCTCGAAGCCAGGGCGAACCTGGTAACGAGCCTTAGTACCCTTGGTTCCACGACCCGAAGTCTTACCCTTCGAACCTTCACCACGACCAACGCGAGTGCGCTCCTTCTTCGAGCCATCGGCCGGACGAAGGTGGTGCAGCTTTAGAACGTTGCTCTTCTCCTGAGCAGGCTTTGCAGCCTTCTTAGCAGCGGCAGGCTTTGCAGCAGCCTTAGGGGCAGCGGCCTTTGGAGCCTCAACCTTTTCTGCCTTCTCAGCAGCTGGCTTAGCAGCGGCCTTGGCGGCAGCTGGCTTAGCAGCGGCAGGCTTCTTCTCAGCAGCTGGCTTTGCAGCAGCGGCAGGCTTCTTTGCGGCAGCAGGCTTTGCTGCTGCAGGCTTCTTTTCTTCAGCCATTAGTCGATCTCCTCAACCTTTACGAGGTGGGCAACCACGTTAACCATGCCGCGTACAACCGGGCTGTCGTCTTTGACGATGATGTCGCCAATACGCTTCAGACCCAAGCTGCGAAGTGTTTCGCGCTGGTTCGGCTTGCCACCGATTTTGCTCTTGACCTGGGTTACCTTAAGACGCTTGGCCATTAGGCACCTGCCTTCTGCTGCTCACGAAGAAGACCCGCTGGGGCGACTTCGTCGATTGGTAGACCACGGCGTGCTGCGACTGCGGCTGGCTCTTCGAGCTGCTTCAGTGCTGCAACGGTTGCGTGGACGATGTTGATGGTGTTCGATGAACCGAGCGATTTGCTCAGAACATCGTGGATGCCTGCACACTCAAGTACTGCACGAACTGGACCACCAGCGATAACACCGGTACCTGCAGATGCTGGGCGAAGAAGAACTACGCCAGCTGCTGCTTCACCCTGAACTGGGTGAGGAATGGTGTTGCCAACGCGTGGGACGCGGAAGAAAGCCTTCTTGGCTTCTTCGACACCCTTGGCGATCGCGGTAGGAACTTCTTTAGCCTTGCCGTAGCCGACGCCGACCATGCCGTTGCCGTCTCCGATAACAACTAGTGCGGTGAAGCTGAAGCGACGACCACCCTTAACAACCTTCGAAACACGGTTGATTGTGACAACGCGCTCTAGGAATGGGCTCTTGTTCTCTTCGCGTTCGCGACGGTCACCGCGAGGTGCACGGTCACGGCTGCCACGACGCTGCTCGCGCTCCGAAGCCTCAACGGTCTCGGTTGCAGGGGCAACAACTGCAGCTGCAGTGGTTTCGGTCGACTCAGTAGCCAACTCTGTCTCCTTGTTCTCGCTCACAGGACCAGACCGCCTTCGCGAGCGCCATCGGCGATCGCAGCAACGCGTCCTGCGTACTTGTTTCCACCACGGTCAAAGACGACCTCGGTGATACCGGCCTTCTTGGCGCGTTCTGCAACCAAAAGACCAACTTGCTTTGCCTTAGCCGACTTGTCGTCGGTTGACTTGCGCAGATCTGCTTCCATGGTCGAAGCCGATGCAAGGGTGAAGCCCTTGCTGTCGTCTACAACCTGGACGAAGACGTGGCGAGCCGAGCGAGTGACCACTAGACGTGGGCGCTGTGCGTCGCCAGCAATGCGCTTGCGTAGACGAGCGTGGCGACGCGCACGTGCGTCTGCCTTGCTCTTTCCGCGGAGCTTTGGAATAAGAGCCATGACTACTTACCAGCCTTTCCGGCCTTGCGGCGAACAACTTCGCCTGCGTAACGAACACCCTTGCCCTTGTAAGGCTCAGGCTTGCGTAGCTTACGGATGTTTGCAGCAACCTCACCCACAGCCTGCTTGTCGATACCGACAACGGTGAGCTTGGTGTTGCCCTCAACCACGAACGAGATACCAACTGGTGGCTCGACGGTGATTGAGTGAGAGTAACCGAGAGCGAACTCGAGAGCGTCGCCCTTCTGGGTTACGCGGTAACCGGTACCGACAATCTCAAGGCCCTTTGAGAAGCCTTCGGTAACACCCTGGATGTTGTTTGCAATTAGGGTACGGGTTAGGCCGTGGAGCGAACGCGAGGTGCGCTCGTCGTCTGGGCGGCTAACCACGATGGTGCCTTCTTCCAAAACAATCTGGATTGGGGCTGGAACGGTGTGAGTCAGGGTGCCTTTAGGGCCCTTAACCTCAACAACTGCTCCGTCGATCTTTACTTCGACGCCGGCTGGAACCGGAATCGGCAACTTACCAATACGTGACATCTGTGATTACCAAACGTAGGCGAGAACTTCTCCGCCCACTCCCTTCTTGGCAGCCTGACGGTCAGTTAGTAGACCTGATGAAGTTGAGAGGATCGCGATACCAAGACCGCCGAGAACACGAGGTAGCTCGGTCGACTTTGCGTAAACACGAAGACCAGGCTTCGAAACGCGCTTGATACCAGCGATTGAACGCTCACGGTTTGGGCCGAACTTTAGGTCGACGATTAGGGTCTTGCCCACCTCGGCGTCCTCAACCTTAACGCTGGCGACGTAACCCTCAGACTTGAGGAT
>CANGNZ010000063.1 GCA_947455435.1 Microbacteriaceae bacterium | reverse complement strand
TCAGAAGAACAAGGAACTTCAGGAAATCATCGCCATCCTCGGTGTTGAAGAACTTTCTGAAGAAGACAAGGTCACAGTTTCACGTGCCCGTCGTATTCAGCAGTTCCTTTCGCAGAACACCTACATGGCTGAAAAGTTCACCGGTGTGAAGGGTTCAACCGTTCCGCTAAAGGACACCATCGAGGGCTTCTCGGCCATCGCCAACGGTGACCTCGACCACGTAGCAGAACAGGCGTTCTTCAACGTCGGTGGCCTGGACATGGTCATGGAGAACTGGGACCGCATCCAGAAGGAAACCAAGTAATCATGGCTTCAACCCTTCGCGTAGAACTAGTTGCTGCAGACAAGGCCGTTTGGTCTGGCGAGGCAAAGCTAGTGATCGCAAAGACTGTTGAGGGTGAGATTGGTCTGATGCCAGGTCACGAGCCTATGCTCGCGATTCTTGGCTCAGGCGAAGTTCGAATCACCCTGCCTGAAGGCGAAAAGCTTATTGCTAACGCCGAAGACGGTTTTCTTTCGGTTGAGCACGACGTAGTCACCATCGTCGCTCGTCACGCCGAACTGGTGTAAACAAACCTTAATCGTTTGGAGGCCCGCACAATGTGCGGGCCTCCAAACGTTTAACCAGGGTTACTTGGTTAGGTTGAGATCTAGAGCAGCCTGGACGGCCACAACGGCGCCCTTTGGCGAACTAAGCAGATAGGCCGGGACCAAGAAGAAGTTCCCCTTTGAGTCGGTGCTCCAAGCTAGCAACTGTTCTGAGTCGGTCACGGTCACCTTGGTTTGATGAAGCGGCTTGCCTCCGGTGATTGGCGGTCCGCCCATGAAGTTCTCTTGGTAGATGTCTAATTCGGTAGCAAATCTACTCAACACGTCGCCGCTGATTGTCTTGTGATCTTTGGCTCTAAGCGTTGCATCGTGAGGCGAAACTAGCGGAATGTTGCCGAGAGACTCAAGCTTTGCCGAGAGCCCATCTAACTCCCGGATTTGGCCGGTGTTACCCCAGGTAATGTTCCATCGAATCGGGTTGAGGTATTCGCCAATGTGCTGGATGGCCGAAATTCCCAGGTAGCCATTGCCCGAGAGTGTGACTTTGACGTCGTCTGGGCTCAACTTAGCTCCAACAGCCTCAAACACTCTGATCGCAGTAGCCTTTGCTTCGCTAAGGCTTGGGGTGTGGTCGATGCCTTCGGCTGCGGTCTGGCAGTAGCGATAGTTGCTGCCGCCAGCGTCTTCGTTGCCGTTTTTATAGACCGGAACCTTCGATATGCCCCATTTTTTGCATGGGCCCTGGGCTACTGCGTCTTCGTTTTGATACGAAAACCAGATTGGGCCGCCGGGTGTCGTCTTCGTGGTGCCGATTTTCGAGACATCCACGTTTAGTGCTTCGGCCAGGCGTGCAGCCAAATCCCCAGCTGAGAGGTCTTGTACAAGTTTGTAGGCCTCGCCCGAGCCTGGTGAAGTTGATAACTCCGTGCCAGGTACAAAGTCGAAGTAGTCTGTCGACCACCTGGCTACATCCATGCCCGGGGTGTCGTTCGGGCCGTATTCGTAGATGTTGGCGTACCCAGGGGCGACCGATGGTGTTTGGTGAGGGGTCGAAATGTTAAGTGCGACAGCGCAAACGAGGGCCGCGGCACAGGCGCCAGCAAAACCAAGCTGGTACGGCTTGAGGCCGCCCTTTCGCACCATTGCTTTGGCAAGTATGTCGACAGAGAGCGGGGGAGCGTTCTGAGTTTGTACGCTCGAGGCTAGTTGCCTAAGTAGGGCATCGTTTTCGAATTCTTCGTTCATGTCTGGTTTATGTTTGCTCTCGTCGAAATGTGACACGGTTACTCCTTGCTCAGTTCGATTGCTAGCCGGTTGCGAGCGCGCTTGAGACGCTGCGTGGCAGTGTTTGGTGTAGTTTCGAGAGCGATGGCAAGTTCGGCGACCGAGAGGCCGTCAAAGGCATAAAGCGCCAGAACCTGGCGGTCATTGGCTGCCAGAGCTTGAAATGCACTCCTGAGGTGCAAATCTGCAATTACCATGTCTTCGGCTGCTGGTGCCGGATTATCGGAAACGAACAGTTCAAAGATCACCCCTCGATTGCTTTGCTTGCGCCTGAAGTTTGCGACAACGAACCCGCAAATGCGATAAAGCCAAGCTAGTTCAAAGTCGGTTGGGCACTGCTTGCGTTTCTGCCAGGCAATCTCAAAAACCCGGCTGGCAAGATCTTCTACCTCCTGGCTGGGCACTCGCCTAACAAGGTAACTCGAAACCTTTGGCAAGAGTGGTTGAAAGACGCGAGTGAACTCTTGTTCGTTCATGCCGACCTCTCGCTCAAGTTTTAGGTTTCGCTTGGTTTATGTCGGCTCCGAGGCAAATGTGACAGCTACTTCGAAGGGATTTCTTTGTCTTCGGGGGAGGGCATCGCTTTGCGCTCTTCACGTTTCTCTTCAAGGACGATCGAGGATTCGTGCGCAGACGGGTGAAATACCTCGTCGATGGCAAACAGCCCAGCTCCCATTGCTTTGCGAGCCTTGCCTTTGTTGTTTTTTCGAGACTGCCAGCTAATAAAAATCAGGGTGGCTAAAAAGATGCCGACTAGGCCGAGCAGGACCTCCAATTACTTGGTTGGCTTCTGTCTGCGGTTAGCGGCCGGAACCCACTTGACGTCTCCGCCGTGCTTGATGTTGGCATAACGAGCGAGAACGAATAGTAGGTCTGAGAGGCGGTTGAGGTACTTCACCGCGACGATGTTCATGCCGCCCTCAGTGTGGCCCTTCTTGCCAGGCTCAGTGCCGTGCGCCTCGATTGCGTGCCAGGTGGCGCGCTCTGCTCGTCGAACCACTGTGCGAGCGAGGTGAAGGCCGGCGGCCAAGCCGGATCCGCCCGGAAGAATGAACGAATCGAGCTTCGGTAGGTCTTTGTTGTATTTGTCGATTGCTGCTTCGAGTGCGTCAACCCATACGGCATCAACGCGCAGTGGCTCGTATTCGTAGTGCTCGTTGAGCGGGTTTGAGAGGTCGGCGCCAAGATCGAAGAGGTCGTTCTGAATCTGCGATAGCAGGTGAAGGGTGTCTTCGTCGAATTCACCGTGAGCGAGTGAGACGGCAACGCCGATCGCCGAGTTGGCTTCGTCCACGTCGGCATAAGCCTCGATGCGTGGGTCGGTTTTGCGAACTCGCGAGAAGTTGCTCAAGCCCGTCATGCCCTCGTCGCCGGTGCGGGTGTAAATCTTGGTAAGTCTGACCATGCCTCAAGTTTAGGCTTGTAACTATGTTGTTTCTGTTGCCACCCTCTGAGACCAAAGAAGTTGGCGGTTCGCCGCTCTCGATCTCTCAGGTTGCGTTGACGTTTGGTGGGCTCAACCCGGCCCGCGATGCCGTCTACGAGGCGTTGAAGGCTCTCTGTGAGCACCCTGACGAGGCAGCAAGAGTTCTAAAGCTCGGAAAGAAACAACTCGACCAGATCGAAATCAACCTTGCCGTGCAAGACGCACCAACCATGCCAGCAATCAACCGCTACACGGGAACGCTCTACGATGCCATTCATGGGCGCGGGCTCAAAGGCACGCCGACCGAGCACAACCAGATAACCAAAGAGATGTTTGATCGTGCTAAGGACACCGTCTTGATTCAGTCGGCATTGTTTGGTCTGATTCCGGCAACGAACCTGATCCCCAACTATCGACTAAGCGGTACAACCAACCTGCCAGGCATCAGCCTCAAAGACACTTGGACGCCAGCCCACGAACCAATCTGGAAGCGCCTCGAAAACGGCCCGATTATCGACCTCCGGTCTAAGGCTTACGCCGAACTCGCACCTATTCCTGAAGACGTTGAGCACTACTGGGTTGAGGTGCTCGATGCCAATAGCGGAAAAGCGCTGAATCACTTCAACAAAAAGGGCAAGGGGCATCTTGTGAACGCTGTACTCGCGGCGAAGACGGAGCCGAAGACCATTGCCGAGCTAATCAAGATTGCCAGGTCGGCTGGTTTGCGACTTGAAAAGTCGACAACTGGGCTCAACCTCTTCGTCTAAAGCAGCCATCGGAGTGATCTTCAACCATTCCGATCGCCTGCATGAGTGCGTGCATGGTGGTTGGGCCAACAAAGTTGAATCCGAGTTTGCGAAGTGCTTTGCTCAGTTCCTCTGACTCGGGGCTCTTGGTGAGGTTTCTTCGATCTACGGTAGGGGTGAAGCTTCTTACGAATGCTTCAATGCCACCTTCGAGTTCTTGGGCACGTTTGGCGTTGTTGATTACCGCTTCGATCTTGCCGCGGTGGCGAATGATGCCTTCGTTTTGAAGTAGGCGTTCGACGTCGTGGTTGGTCATCTTGGCAACCTTGGCGATTTCGAAGCCGTGGAATGCTTCTCTAAAGCCTTCACGGCGCTTGAGGATGGTGAGCCAGGAGAGCCCGGCCTGAAAGCCTTCGAGGCTCATGCGCTCAAACATGGCGTCGTCGCCGGTGATCGGTGAGCCCCACTCGGTGTCGTGGTATTCGATGTAGATTTCGTCGCTGGTGACCCAGCTGCAGCGCTGCACTAGTCCTTGGTTTCGATTTGTTCGAGCTTTAGGAGCCAACGTTTCGTTGGGATTCCCTCGCCACCCGAGTATCCGGTGATCTTGCCCGATGCGCCTAGAACGCGGTGGCAACCGATCAGTAGCGGGATCGGGTTTGAACCAACCGCACCCCCAACTGCACGGCTGGCCTTTGGTTTGCCAATCTCGCGAGCGATGTCGGCGTAGCTGAGAACCTCACCGAAGGGGATTCTCGCAATCTCGTTCCAGACACTTTGCTGAAAACTGGTGCCGCGGGCCTCAAAACTGAAAGTGAATTCTTTGCGCTTGCCCTTGAAGTATTCGGTTAGTTGTTTCTCGGCTTCTTTGAGAACCTTGGCTTTGCCGGAGGTTGGCCCAGGGGTCTTCGCCATGGTTAGTTCGACGATTGTTTCGCCGTCAGCGGTGAGGTTGATGTGGCCGACGGGTGAGCCAAAGGTTGAAGTGGAAATCATGAGGTTAGGGTAACAGGCAAAAGAAAAGGCGACCCGTGTTTCCACAGGTCGCCTTTTCGTTGAACTTTAGAACAGGTCCCACGCCTTTGAGAGGCTTTCGCGCAGGATGCCTTCGAGCTCGTCGAACTCTGGCTGGCCGATGGTCAGTGGCGGAGCCAGCTGAACTACAGGGTCGCCACGGTCGTCTGAGCGGCAGTAGAGGCCCGCGTCGTACATGTGGGTCGAGAGGAATCCGCGAAGTAGCTTCTCGGCTTCTTCGTCGTTGAACGTCTCTCGGGTGTCCTTGTCTTTCACGAGCTCGATGGCATAGAAGTAACCTTCGCCGCGAACGTCACCAACGATTGGTAGGTCACGAAGCTTGTCGAGGGTTGCCTTGAATGCACCGGCGTTGCGGGCAACGTTGCCAACTAGGTCTTCTTCATCAAAGATGTCGAGGTTGGCTAGGGCTACTGCTGCCGAAACAGGGTGACCGGCGAAGGTGTAACCGTGAGGGAAGATCGCGGTCCCCTTCTTGAACGGCTCGAAGAAACGCTCGTTCACCAACAATGCACCGATTGGGGCATATGCCGAGGTCATTCCCTTCGCGCAGACAAGCATGTCTGGCTCGAAGTCGTAGAACTCGCTGGCAAACATGGTTCCGATGCGCCCGAAGCCGTCGATGGTTTCGTCGGCAACCAAGATCACGTCGTATTTGTCACAGATTTCACGAATCAGCTTGAAGTAGAGCTTCGGGGCGGTAAAGCAACCACCCGAGTTCTGCACTGGCTCTAGGAAGAACGCTG
>CANGNZ010000062.1 GCA_947455435.1 Microbacteriaceae bacterium | reverse complement strand
GTCGTGACCAAGCTCAACCAAGCGCTTTGCGCGCTCGATTGCCAACTCGGCAACCGTGGTGTGGTCTTCGGCAGGGCGGTCGAAGGTCGAGGCAATAACCTCACCCTTCACGGTGCGCTGCATGTCGGTCACTTCTTCAGGGCGCTCATCTACGAGAACAACCATTAGGTGAACCTCTGGGTTGTTCTGCGCGATCGAGTTGGCAATTGCCTGAAGAACGAGGGTCTTACCTGCCTTTGGCGGCGAAACAATAAGACCGCGCTGACCCTTACCGATTGGCGAAACCAAGTCGATGATTCGGGTCGAAAGCTTGTTCTGCTCGGTCTCTAGGCGCAGACGAGTCTGTGGGTAGAGCGGGGTCAGCTTGCCGAACTCGACGCGGGCCTGAGCCTGCTCGATGGTCTGGCCGTTGATCGAGTCGATGCGAACAATCGCGTTGAACTTCTGGCGACCCTGACCTTCGCCTTCCTTTGGCTGGCGAATAGCGCCGACAACGGCGTCACCCTTGCGCAGGCCATACTTCTTGACCTGACCAAGTGAAACGTAAACGTCGTTCGGGCCTGGCAGGTAGCCAGAGGTGCGAACGAACGCGTAGTTGTCGAGGACGTCGAGAATACCGGCCACTGGGACGAGGACGTCGTCTGGTGAGATCTCTGGCTCGGCCTCTTCGCGGTCGCGGTCACGATCGCGGTAGTTGCCGCTGCCACCACTGCGGTTGCGGTCACGGTCGCCGCGGTTGCGGTTGCGGTTACGGTTACGGTTACGGTTGTTGCCACCAGAACGCTCGTCGTCGCGCTCTGGGCGCTCCGAACGCTCGCGCTGCGGGCGGTCTTCGCGCTGCTCGCTCGAACCTTCAGACTTCTCAGCCACTGGAGCCTTCTCTGCCTTCGGGGCGTCTGAGCCCTCGGTAGCAGGTTTAGCGCTGCGAGTGCGGCGCTTAGGTGCTTCGCTCGAAGCAGCTGATTCGGTGCTGGTTGATTCGGTTGCAGGCTTTGCTTCTGCGGTTACGCGGCGGCGCTTTACCGGCGTAGTCTCTTGGATTTCATCCATGTTTTTGTTTTGTCTCTTTCTGGAGATTATGCGCGACCGCTGAATCTTTTTGAGGCGGTCACTGTTCTCTCGCTTTAGATTCGCGAGGGGCTGCACAAGCGCTGATGCGACTTATTTGTGCTGCGTGATAACAGTAGCACCTTTGAAGTCAACCGCCAAAAGCAACGCCTGCCATTGTGGATACTTTTCGGCGGCCAATTTAGCGGCTTCAAGGCGTTCGGCAGGGTCGCTGGCCAGGACGAGCACCGACGGGCCGGCGCCAGAAACGACGGCGGCGTGGCCGTGTGAGCGCATGAGCTGAATCAAGGCGTTTGTCTCGGGCATGGCCTCGGCACGGTATTCCTGGTGAAGCTTGTCTTCGGTGGCGGCCATCATCAACTCGGGGCTCTGGGTTAGGGCGGCGATCAGGAGAGCGGAGCGCGACACGTTGAAAACCGCGTCATCGTGCGGAACAGAATCAGGTTGCAGCGAGCGAGCGAGCGCAGTAGACATCTTGTGTGCTGGCACCAGCTCGAGAGGCGAAACGCCTCTGTGTACGAAAAGCTTTTTGTGGTGCGGCCCGGTTTCGTCTTCCCAGGCGATGGTTAGGCCACCAAAAAGTGCTGGCGCCACGTTGTCTGGGTGGCCTTCGAGTTCGGTTGCGATGTCAAGCAGCTCGCCAGACGAGATCTCTACGATTCCCTCAAGCAAACCTTTGGCTGCCATGATTCCGCTTACCACTGCCGCGCCAGATGAGCCCATGCCGCGACCGTGAGGAATCACGTTGTGCGCGGTGAGCTTGAGGCCCGGCAAAGGCTGCTTGTAGCGATCAAAGACGTAAGCGATGGTTTTGGCGACGAGGTTGCTGCCATCGGTTGGAACTTCACCAGCACCCTCGCCGTGCACCTCAACAAAAATATCGTTGCCGGCAACTGCCTCAACCTGCAGCTCATCGTAAAACGAGAGCGCCATGCCGAGCGTGTCAAAGCCGGGGCCGAGGTTGGCCGAGGTGGCCGGAACCTTGACGCTGACTACGCGACCAACTATTGACATCAGGCTAGGCCTAGTCTTTCTGCAACTTCTTCGGCGCGAGTCGAAACCGACTGTGGCTGAATTTCGTTGCCGTTTTCGTCTTTGAGTGCCCACAGGGCGTCCTTTAGGCCGTGGCCGGTTACCGTTACAACAATTACCGAGCCGGCAGGAACCTTGCCTGCGCGAGCCTGCTTGAGAAGGCCTGCGGCACCGGTAGCCGATGAAGGCTCAACGAAGACGCCGACCTCCTGCGATAAGAAACGGTGCATCCAGAGAATCTCTTCGTCGGTGACTGAGCCGAACATGCCCTCTGAGCATTCGCGAGCGCTCAAGGCAAGCTCGTAAGAGGCAGGGTTTCCGATGCGAATCGCGGTTGCGATTGTCTCGGGGTTGCGAACCGGGGTGCCGTAAACAAACGGTGCCGAGCCATCGGCCTGAAAGCCCCACATCTGCGGAACCTTCTTGATCACGCCGAGGTTGAACTCCTCGAGGTAACCCTTGAAGTAGGCAGAGTAGTTGCCCGCGTTGCCCACCGGCAAAACGTGAATGTCTGGTGCGCGCTCCAGGCGCTCCACAACCTCGAAGGCTCCGGTTTTCTGACCTTCGATGCGGTCAGGGTTTACCGAGTTGACTAGGTGAACAGGGTAGTTCTCTGAAAGGTCGCGAGCGAGTTCGAGGCAGTCGTCAAAGTTGCCCTGAACCTGAAGTATCTGGGCCTTGTGCGCGACTGCCTGCGATAGCTTGCCGAGGGCGATCTTGCCTTCTGGCACAAGCACAACCGACTGAATGCCAGCTGCAGCAGCGTAAGCGGCAGCCGAAGCAGAGGTGTTACCTGTCGAAGCGCAAATTACAGCCTTGGCTCCGTGGCCGACGGCCTTCGAAACCGCCATTGTCATGCCGCGGTCTTTGAACGAACCGGTCGGGTTCATGCCCTCGACCTTTAGGTAAACCTCGGCAGCACCAACCAGCTTTGCAAGTGCAGGCGCCTCGACGAGTGGCGTGCCACCCTCACCGAGGGTGATGATTGGGCAAGACGAGTCGATATCAAGTCTGTCGATGTATTCGCGAATTACTCCGCGCCACTGGTGTGCCATTAGATGCCTTCCACTCTGATAACTGAGGTGATGGACTCGACGGCGTCACTGGCGGCGAGAGCGATTACTACTGCTTGTAGTGAGGCCTCGGTGGCCTCATGGGTGCCAACCATAAGGGTGGCGGTCTTTCGAGGGTTAATCGACTGTTCGACGGTCTCAACCGAAACGCCGTGGTTTGCGAAGGTGTTAGCAATTGACGCCAAGACACCTGGCTGATCTTTAGCCTCGAGTGTGATCTGGTAGCGAGTGTGCACTCGATCGATTGGCAAAACCTCTAGGTCGGCGTGAACCGAATCGGCGAGTCCAGGACCACCGGCAACGTGGCGCTTGGCGGCCGAAACTAGGTCACCGAGCACTGCCGATGCGGTCTGTGTGCCACCGGCACCCGAACCATAGAACATGAGCGCTCCGGCTGCCTCTGCCTCGACGAATACGGCGTTGAAAGCGCCACGCACGGCGGCAAGTGGGTGTTCGCGAGGAATCAAAGCTGGGTAAACGCGAGCTGAGACACCCTCTTCTAATCGCTCGCAAATCGCTAGCAACTTGATGACGTAACCGTTTTCTTTGGCTGCGGTCATTTGCTCGCGAGTGATCTTGGTGATGCCTTCTCGATAAACATTCTCGAGAGGGACCTCGGTGTGAAACGCGAGTGAGGCAAGAATCGCTACCTTTTGAGCCGCGTCGTATCCCTCGACGTCCATGCTTGGGTCTGCTTCGAGGTAACCAAGGTCGGTGGCCTCGACCATGGCCTGCTCGAGCGAGAGACCTGCGTTATCCATGCGATCAAGGATGTAGTTGGTTGAGCCGTTGACGATACCCATAATGCGGGTTACTTTGTCGCCGGCTAGCGATTCACGTAACGGGCGAATGATTGGAATGGCCGCAGCAACGGCTGCCTCAAAGTAAAGCTGAGCGCCAACCTGCTCGGCGGCGTCGAACAACTCGGTGCCGTGGGTGGCAAGCAAATACTTGTTGGCGGTGATCACGTCGGAGCCAGAATTCAAAGCCTGAAGAATATAGGTTCTGGCTGGCTCCAGGCCACCCATTACCTCGATGACGATGTCTGCTCCGAGAATCAGAGTTTCGGCATCGGTGGTGAGAAGTTCGGCCGGGACGCCATCTGGGCGCTTGGCATTGAGGTCACGAACTGCGATACCGGTTAGCTCGAGTTCGGCGCCAACACGGGCGGCAAGTTCGTCTTTGTTTTCAAGCAGAAGCCTGGCAACCTGAGCTCCAACCGAGCCGGCGCCAAGTAATGCGATGCGTAGAGGTCGATATTCGATCACTATGAGTCCTTATTCGCGGAGGCAAATTTGTCGTGGAGCTCGACGTCTCTGTCGAAAAGGTCGGCTTCGGTTTCGCCTCGCACAATTAATCGTGCCTTACCCGAGCGTACAGCCACAACAGGCGGGCGGGTCAGATAGTTGTAGTTGTTTGAAAGCGAAAAGCAATACGCACCCGTCGCGGCAACCACCAAGGTGTCACCGTTTGAAACGTCGCTAGGCAGGTAACCGTCGCGAACAACGATGTCACCGCTCTCACAGTGCCTACCAACGACTCGAACAAGCGCCTGGCTTGAACTCGAAACCCTCGAAGCCAGACGAACCGTGTAGTCGGCTTGGTACAGGGCCGTGCGCATGTTGTCACTCATGCCACCGTCGATGCTGACGTACTTGCGAACAGAACCGTCGACGCTAACGTCTTTGATTGTGCCGACGGTATAAAGAGTCACGCCGGCTGGGCCGGCAATTGAACGGCCTGGTTCAAAGGCGAGCTTTGGAACAGCGATACCGTGCTCGATGCAGGCGGCAGCTACCGCATCGGCTATCTGGCTAGCGAATTCACCGATTTCGGGAGCATCATCAGTCTCGGTGTAGTTGATACCGAAACCACCGCCAAGATTTAACTCGGGAACTGGTCCACTCTTCAGAAGCTCTGCATGAAGCTTCACCAACCGCTTCGCTGCTTCGGCGAAACCTTCGATAGCAAAAATCTGTGAGCCGATGTGCGAGTGCAAGCCAAGGAACTCCAAGTTGCTGCTCTCACGAATCTTGGCGACCAGCGCTGGAACATCAGAAATCGAGATACCAAACTTCTGGTCTTCTCGAGCGGTTGCCAAGAACTCGTGGGTGTGCGCGTGCACTCCGGTGTTTACGCGAATACGAACGGGTTGCACTTTTTCTTGTGCACCCGCTGCCGCCGCAATGCGCTCGATTTCGATTTCGCTGTCAACGACAATTGCCCCGACACCCGCAGAAACTGCACGGCCAATTTCGGTCAAAGATTTGTTGTTTCCGTGCAGTCCAATGCGCTTTGGGTCTATGCCGGCGGCGAGAGTCAAGGCTAGTTCGCCAGCCGAAGCCACATCGACATTCAGCCCTAGCTCGTCGATCCAACGCACCACGGCGCCAGCTAAAAGAACCTTGCCCGCATAGTAAACCTTTGCGCTCGAGCCAATCTTTGCCGCCGCATCCTCGAAGGCCTTCTGAACCGACTTTGCGCGGGCGCGGAATTCGTCTTCGTCGATCACATAGAGTGGGGTTCCAAACTGAGAAGTCAGTTCACTAACCGGCACTCCCCCGAGCTGCATTTCACCGGTGGTGGTTCGGGTTGATTCGCGAGGCCAAATCG
>CANGNZ010000061.1 GCA_947455435.1 Microbacteriaceae bacterium | reverse complement strand
TCATCAAAGATGTCGAGGTTGGCTAGGGCTACGGCTGCCGAAACAGGGTGACCTGCGAAGGTGTAACCGTGAGGGAAGATCGCGGTGCCCTTCTTGAACGGCTCGAAGAAACGCTCGTTGACCATCAACGCACCGATAGGCGCATAGGCCGAGGTCATGCCCTTCGCGCAGACAAGCATGTCTGGCTCAAAGTCGTAGAACTCGCTGGCAAACATGGTTCCGATGCGTCCGAAGCCGTCGATGGTTTCGTCGGCTACCAAGATCACGTCGTATTTGTCACAGATTTCACGAATCAGCTTGAAGTAGAGCTTCGGGGCGGTAAAGCAACCACCCGAGTTCTGCACTGGCTCTAGGAAGAACGCTGCAACGGTGTCTGGGTCTTCGAAGAGAATCATTTCTTCGACGCGGTTGGCGGCCCAGATCGCGAAGTCTTCTTCGGTCTCAAAGTCGTCTTGCGCGCGATACCAGTTGGTGTTTGGAACACGGAAGGTGCTAGGTACTAGCGGCTCGAAAGCCTTCTTCATGCTCGGGATACCGGTGAGCGAAAGGGCTCCGTGCGAGGTGCCGTGGTAAGCAACAGCGCGGGTCAGCACCTTGTGCTTCATCGGCTTACCGATCATCTTGAAGTACTGCTTGGCAAGCTTCCAGGCGGTCTCGTTAGCCTCGCCACCACCGGTGGTGAAGAAGACGCGGTGAAGCGACTTCGGTGCGTACGAGAGCAGGCGCTCAGACAGTTCAACCGCAGGGGCGTGGACGTTCGACCAAATAGGGAAGTAGTCGAGCTGCTTCATCTGCTTGGCGGCTGCCTCGGCCAACTTGTGGCGACCGTGACCGGCGTTTACCGCGAACAGGCTGGAGATGCCGTCGAAGTACTTCTTACCGTTCTGATCCCAGAAGTGGTGGCCTTCTGCCTTGGTGATGATTGGGATTGGGCTTGACTCAAACTGAGAGAAGCGGGTGAAATGCATCCACATGTTTTCGCGGGCTGCATGTTCTAGTTGTTTGATGCTTGGTTCGACTCCAGCTCTGCGGGCGTCGAGAAGCGGTGTGGCACGATCGGCTTTGGGGCTCTGCGTGGCCATGTGATATCACTCTTTACATAGGTTGGTTTTGAGGGCGCATCATCGCGTTCCCCAGTTGTAGAACTGCTTGTGCAACTTCAAATAGACGAACGTCTCGGTTGAAGTTACTCCGGGCAGCGACCGGATTTTTTCGTTGAGGAGGTCGATGAGTTGTTCATCGTTCTCAAGGACTACCTCAACCAAAATGTCAAAACTTCCCGCGGTGAGAACCACGTAGTCAACCTCATCAAGTTCTGAGAGGGTTTCGGCAAGTGCGCGGGTGTCGCCACCTGATCTAATGCCGATCATTGCCTGGCGGTAGAAGCCAAGCTGCATTGGGTCGGTTACGGCGACAACCTGCATAACACCTGATTCGGTGAGTTTTTGCACGCGCTGCCGCACGGCGGCCTCGCTAAGCCCGACGGCTTTGCCGATTTCTGAGTAGGAGCGACGACCGTCGTGCTGAAGCTGTTCGATGATCGCTTTCGAAACATCGTCCAGCTGGCTAACCTTGGTGCGTGCTACGCGAGACATACAACGAGTTTGCCAGCATTTTCGGCATTTTGCTGGCGAAATCGAACCATTCGGTGTCTTTCGCAACGGATTCGTTACCAATTTGCCTAAATGGGCGACCTTGCCCCGAATACGATGGGGTTTCGTAGGGCTTTCAAAGGAGAACACGTTGCAAGAACTTAAGAGCTTTGTTGATGGCGGGTTTGTTTCGTCTTCGAGTGGCGAAACCATGGACGTCATCAATCCGGCGACAGGTCAGGTCTACGCGAAGGCTCCCAAGTCGAATGCGGCCGATGTTGATTTTGCTTATCGGGCCGCAGATCGAGCATTTGCGGGTTGGAGCGATTCGACTCCAGCCGAGCGCCAGTTGGCTCTGTTCAGAATCGCCGATGCGCTTGAAGCACGAGCAGACGAGTTTGCCGATGCCGAAAGTAAAAACACAGGTAAGCCTCGATCGGCTCTGGTGCAAGACGAAATCATGCCTTCGGTCGATCAGATTCGTTTCTTTGCCGGTGCTGCCAGAAACCTGCAAGGTTTGGCGACGGGTGAGTACGCCAAAAACCACACATCATCGATTCGCCGCGAACCGATAGGTGTTATCGGGCAAGTTACTCCTTGGAACTACCCACTAAACATGGCCACCTGGAAGTTTGCCCCCGCCTTGGCTGCCGGTAATACCGTTGTTTTGAAGCCTTCAGACACGACGCCGGTTTCGACGCTTATGCTCGCCGAGTTGGCGTCCGAGTTTTTACCTAAGGGTGTTTTCAACGTGATCACTGGTGACCGCTATTCTGGGCGCGCTTTGATTGAACACGAGATTCCGCAGATGGTTTCGATCACTGGTTCGGTACGCGCCGGTATGGAGGTTGCTCAGAGCGCTGCCGTCGATTTGAAGCGAGTGCATTTGGAGCTTGGTGGTAAGGCTCCGGTGATAGTTTTCGCCGATGCCGACCTCGAGAAGGCAGCGACCCAGATTGTTATCGCCGGCTTCTTCAATGCCGGTCAAGACTGCACGGCAGCCACTCGGTTGTTGGTTCACGAGTCGATTCACAACGAATTTGTTTCGATTCTCTCGGCAAAGGTTCGTGAATTGGCGGTTACCGGTTCACCTGATCGAGAAGACGTTCTCTTTGGCCCAGTGAACAACGCAAACCAGCTTGAGCGAGTGAAGGGTTTCATTGATCGCTTGCCGGCTCACGCGAATGTTGAGGTTGGTGGCCACACGATTGCCGGTGAAGGCTATTTTCACGAGGCAACGGTCCTCACCGGTTTGCTGCAGAGTGACGAACACGTGCAGACCGAAATCTTCGGCCCGGTGATCACGGTTCAAAAATTTGCCACAGACGAAGAGGCGCTGCGTTGGGCAAATGATGTCAAATATGGTTTGGCTTCTTCAGTCTGGACACGGGACCACACGCGCGCAATGCGCTTCTCTAAGGGGCTCAATTTTGGTTGCGTGTGGATCAACACCCATATTCCGATCGTTGCTGAGATGCCGCACGGCGGTTTCAGACACTCTGGTTACGGAAAAGACCTTTCTCAGTACGGGTTTGAGGATTACACACGCGTCAAACACGTCATGTCATACATCGGGGACTAATCCACAACCTTTAGGTTCCACTTTTAGTTGCCGAGTCCGAGCTTCAAACTCTTTGGGTGCAACTTGTCTGGCTGATTCCATCGCTTCTCATGGGTGTCTACTTTGGCCTGACGACAGGGATGTGGCAACTTGCCATGATGTCGGGGACGTCGGCTCTCATAGCCTTGGGAATGCGCCTCAAGCGGCCAAGTTCTAAAGAGGTAGTTATGAAGATCCGCGCTCGCGGTGTCTTCGTAAATGGTCGTCGAGCGCCCAACTGGATCAAGCTCTGGCCTAAAGCTTGGCGAGAAGAATATGCGGAGCAGTTGGCGTTGCTAGTCGCCAATAGGCAGGAGCAGCTGATCAAAGTTCACGACGAACCCCTGAATTTTGTGGCGGGGTTTGGCTGCGAACTTAGCTTGCTAGCCGATGGCCCGCACTTGTTTTTGGTGGGCCCAACGGGTTCGGGTAAAAGCAAGTTTCTCGAGTTGGTGTTGAGCAGCATTTCTGGTTCACCGACACTGTTGCTCGCCGACTACAAAGGGGGAGCCACGCTTTCGCGCTTCGGAAATTGCGTTACCGATCTTTCACCGCAGGGGGAGCGTGAATCCTTTTGGCTTGGGATTAGTCAACTTTTGCGCCAGCGCGAGGAGTACTTGGCTATTCACGGGGTTGCTTCTGCGTCACACACTAGCCTCGGGTTGGTTTTGGTAGTCGTCGATGAGCTGGCTCATGCGTTGCGAGAAGACCGCCAGGCGCTGCCAGCGCTGAGTTCGCTGGCCGCCCGAGGAAGGTCGCTCGGTGTGCACCTAATCTGCGCGAGTCAGTCTGTATCTGGTGTTCCGAGAGCTTTGCTGGTGAACCTCAACCTAAGAGTGGTGCTTGCTGGCACAGACGAGGTGGACGCCCTGCAATTAGGTGCGAAAAGTCGACCCGCAAAAGTCGCGGGCGTTGGAGTGGGGCTGGTGGTTGGCGGGCCTGAGTTCAGGTTTCCGTTTAGGCCAATGCCGATTCAAGCGAAACTGCAGACAAGCCGTGCGCCTTAGCAACCGGTTCGCTAACCAAAACACCCGCGTGAGTGTTGAGGCCGAGGGCAAGTGACGGGTCTGCCTTGCAGGCGGCCTGCCAGCCATTGTTTGCAAGAGCACGTGCGTAAGGCAAGGTTGCGTTCGTCAGTGCATAAGTCGAGGTGTGAGGCACCGCGCCAGGCATGTTTGCGACGCAGTAGAACACTGTCTCATGAACCTTGAACGTTGGCTCAGCGTGAGTCGTTGCGTGTGAATCCTCGAAGCAGCCGCCCTGGTCGATTGCAATGTCGACGAGAACCGAACCCGGCTTCATCTTCTTGACAAGTGCGTTTGTGACCAGTTTTGGAGCCTTAGCGCCAGGAATCAGAACAGAGCCGATAACTAGGTCGGCCTCGGTCACGACACGATCTATTTCGAAGGTGTTCGAAACGATGGTTCGAAGACGGCCTGCGTAAAGCGCGTCGAGTTCACGAAGGCGGTTGAGGTTGGTGTCGAGCACGGTAACCTCGGCGCCCATGCCAACGGCCATAGCAACTGCGTTGGTGCCAGCTACGCCTCCGCCAAGAACGGCTACCTTTGCTGGGCGAGTGCCTGGCACGCCACCCAGAAGGATTCCGTTGCCACCGTTTTGACGCATCAGTGTCGATGCACCCACCTGAACCGAGAGACGCCCAGCAACTTCGCTCATCGGAGCAAGAAGCGGTAGCTGGCGGTTTGGCAGCTGCACGGTTTCATAGGCGATGGCCGTGACCTTCTTCTCAACTAGTTGCTGAGTTAGCTCGAGGTCGGCTGCGAGGTGAAGATAGGTGAAAAGCACTAGCCCTTCGCGCAAGAAACCGTATTCCTGCTCGATCGGCTCTTTAACTTTGAGAACCATGTCTCCAGACTCCCAAGTGGTCCTGGCGTCTGGGGTGATTTTTGCACCTGCGCTCTGGTACTCGGCGTCTGTGATCGACGAACCGTTTCCTGCTCCAGCCTGGACGAATACATCGTGCCCGGCAACTACAAGTTCGTGAACTCCGGCCGGGGTGATGGCTACGCGGAATTCATTGTTTTTTACTTCGCTCGGGACGGCTACCCGCATGTTTCTCCTTGTGGTGGCACCTTTGCCACATCCACCGAAAAGCCTAGCGCGAACCGCAATGGTGTTTCGTATCCAAACGGCTTTAACTTGTGGCAGTATTTTTCTATGCGCAGTTCCTTGGCGCAGGTTCTTTGTTGTTGGTCGGGATTAATCCCTTTTCGATAGAAAAGAGTTCAGCGTGGACGCAAAACAGATCACCCGTCGTAGCCTCTTCGCGGGTGCTGGCGCACTTTCAATCACTGCGGTTTTGGCGGCGTGCGCACCTGGTGCAACGAAGACCGTCTACTGGGATAACTGGCCTTATTACATGGACGGCGAAGCCGATGGCTCGTTCCCAACCCTCAAAGACTTCGAAGCCAAGACTGGCATCCACGTTGAATATGCAACCAAGGTTGACGACAACAACACCTACTTCGCAAGCATCAAGAACCAGCTTGCAGCCGGCACCGACACCGGAGCAGACACATTCTGCCTAACCGACTGGATGGTTGGCCGCTTGATCGGCGACAACGACCTAGCAAAGTTGGATTACAAAAACCTGCCAAACGTGACTGCAAATCTTGACCCAGCGTTCAAGGGTGCTGGCAGTTTCGGCGACTTCGACCCAGAGCGGGCTTACTCGCTACCTTGGAAGGGCATAATTGCCGCAGTTGGTTACCACAAGGTCAACTACAAAGCTCTAACCGGCAAAGAAGCCCCGGCAACCTTAGAAGACCTATGGGCACCTGAGCTTAAGGGCAAGGTTGAGGTTCTATCTGAGATGCGCGACACTCTCGGCATCATCATGATGGCTAACGGCGTTGACATTTCTAAGTTCACCAAGGCTGACTTCGATGCTGCTCTCGCCC
>CANGNZ010000060.1 GCA_947455435.1 Microbacteriaceae bacterium | reverse complement strand
TTTGGATCAAGCTCAAGTAATGAAATTGGTTTCGGGCGCCCACCACTCACCTTTCATCTCGAGTGAGTGGTGGCGCTCGGCCATCATCTACCAGATCTACCCGCGCTCGTTTGCCGACGGCAACGGCGATGGCATGGGTGACCTCCCCGGCATCACCTCGCGCCTAGGTTCGCTCGCCTCGCTAGGCATCGACGCCATTTGGCTCTCCCCCTTTATGCGCTCCCCGCAAAAAGACGCCGGCTACGACGTCTCTGACTACACCGATGTCGACCCGCTCTTCGGCACACTCGCCGACTTCGACGTCATGGTGAGCCGAGCACACGAGCTCAAGTTGAGAGTCCTCGTTGATCTCGTGCCAAACCACACCTCAGACCAACACAAGTGGTTTCAGGCTGCCCTCGCAGCTCCTAAGGGTTCGCCAGAGCGCGAGTTCTACCACTTCAAAGAAGGCAAAGGCCTAAACGGCGAACTGCCACCGAACAATTGGCTCTCGATGTTTGGTGGCCCTGCATGGACGCGCGTTGCAGACGGCTCGTGGTACTGCCACCTGTTTGATTCAAGCCAGCCAGATCTGAACTGGGAGAACCCTGCGGTTCAAGAGGCGTTCGAAGAGATTTTGCGCTTCTGGCTCGATCGCGGAGTCGACGGTTTCAGGGTTGACCAACCCCATGCGATGGGCAAGGCCGATGGCTTGCCAGACCACCCAGACATCGAGCGCGCGGGTGCTGGGTTTATCGAGGGCGAGCCGAGCCCACCGATGTGGTTTCAAGAATCGGTGCACCCGATCTTCAGGCGCTGGCGTCAAATCTTGGACTCCTACCCCGGCGAGCGCGCGATGTGCGGCGAGGCCTATGTGCTGCCGCTTAGCTTCATGGCCCTCTGGGTTCGCAACGACGAGTTTCACCAAACCTTCAACTTTCGCTACCTAGACAGCGAGTGGAAGCCTGAGATTCTCTTTGCCACAATCAACGAATCGTTTAAGGCGTTCGATTCAGTTGACGCCCCAAGCACCTGGGTGCTTTCGAACCACGACATCATTCGTCACGCGTCTCGAATGGGTGGAGTAGTCGGCAGACCAACCGCCTCAGATGGCATTGGCCCGAACGACCCACAGCCCGACCGCGAGCTCGGTCTTCGGCGAGCGCGCGGTGCAACCCTGTTCACCCTCGCGCTCCCCGGCTCCACCTATCTATACCAAGGCGAAGAACTCGGCCTGCCTGAGCACACAACAATCGCCCCAGAGTTTCGCCAAGACCCGACCTTCTTTAGAACCGGAGGCGAGCGAGTCGGCCGAGACGGTTGCCGGGTGCCATTGCCTTGGGAGTCTGGCGCGGGTGCCGCGAACGGCTTCAACCAAACAGGCAAGGCGTGGATTCCGCAACCTGAGCTCTACGCCGAATACTCGCGAGATCAGCAAGAGGGCGTCGAAGGTTCGACGTTAGAAATGTATAAACACGCACTCAGGCTCCGCAAAGAGCTGGACCTCGGCAATGGTTCGTTCGACTGGGAGCCCGAATACACGAACGCTACGACACTCGGCTACCGCAACGGCGGCGTCCTCGTGATTCACAACTTTGGCCAAGAAGCCATCGAAATGCCACAAGGCGAAGTCATTGCTTCTAGCGCAAATGCCGCTAGCGTTGGCATTGAGCCAGACCAGACGGTTTGGTTGAAAACCAAGTAGAGAGGTAAACCATGGCTCGCAAGACCTATGACACCGATCAGCAAATCACCCGCCTGCGCCGCTACAACATAGTTGCCGGTGCCCTTCACCTATTTCAGGCAATCGCCTTTGGTTCGTTCTTGGCATCACTCAAGAGCCAAGTCGACTTCCCTGTAAAGATTCAATACATGACGGGCCCTCCGGGTTCGCCGCTGCCTCCTGAGACAGTCACCTTGTTCAACATCAACCTCGGTGTTGGCGTTGTCGCATTCCTCGGAATGTCGGCGTTCTTTCACTTCTTGATCTCGTCACCGTGGTTCTTCAAGCGCTACGCTGCCGGCCTCAAGGCAAACCACAACTACTTCAGATGGGTCGAGTATTCACTCAGCTCGTCTGTCATGATCTGGCTAATCGCTCAGCTCTGTGGCGTAAACGACATGGCGGCCCTGTTCGCAATCTTCGCGGTCAACGCGTCGATGATCATGTTTGGTGCGCTTCAAGAGAAGTACGAGAAGCCTGGCAACAAGAAGTTCCTGCCATTCATCTTTGGTTCGATGACCGGCATCGTGCCTTGGATCATCATCGGTGTTTACACACTTCAGCCAGGAAGCAAAGATGCAGCAGAGGTTCCGGGATTCGTTATCGGCATCATCGTTTCGCTGTTCATCTTCTTCAACACCTTCGCAATCAACCAGGTGCTTCAGTACCGCCAGGTTGGCAAGTGGGCAAGCTACCTTCAGGGCGAGCGCAGCTACATCACGCTCAGCCTCGTAGCGAAGTCACTACTCGCATGGCAGGTGTTCTCAGGAGCAATCGTTCCTGTGCTCACCGGCACCAACTAACCAAGTTATAGAGAATCCCCCGACCAGTCCGGTCGGGGGATTCTCTTATTCTCTAAAGAATATATGAGCCCAAGAAGCGGTTGAAAGCCTTCACGTCAAACTTCGAACTGAACTCAAAACGAACCTTACCCAAACCGCTGAACCAAAGTTCAAGTTCGGCATCAAGGTCGAAGGTTCCGGCTGACTCAACCGAGAATGCCTGAATCTTGCTGTAAGGCAGCGAAGTGTAGTCACGCTTCTTACCCGAAATGCCTTGAACGTTTACGGCGATGATCCGCTTGTTAGTGAAAATCACCATGTCTCGAACAGTTCTAAAACTAGACATGATTTGCTCTCCATCAATGAGTAGATCGCCAACCATGCCAGCACCTTCGTCGTTTGATGTTTCTTTGAGCTTCATGAACGATGCGTTTTTGAAGTCAATCATTGCTCCCCCTTGGTTTGAATTGTTAGGTAGATGCAGTCTATAAAGAAACCCCCAGCCGTGGAGGGCTGGGGGTTTCGTGGCTAGTGAGGGATTCGAACCCCCGAAGGCTGAGCCGTCTGATTTACAGTCTGATCCCTTTGGCCGCTAGGGTAACTAGCCAGTGCGCCTTGGTCCACCTGTAATCAGCTGAGCCAACGCGCTTGGTCAAGAATACCCGAACTTGGGCATAAGTTACCAATCAGACTAGATTTGTAAGACGCTTACATTTTTAGGCTGCAAAAACTTAGAGGTTTACATGGTTGGTATTGAAGAAGTCGCCGCCCTTGCGGGTGTTTCGACTGCAACCGTCTCGCGCGCACTCCGTGGCAAGGAACATGTAAGCAAGAAGGCCCAAGAAAAGGTTGAGGCCGCTGCAAAACAGCTCGGTTACGTTGCTTCTGCAAGCGCATCTCAGTTGGCTTCGGGTCGCACGCTCAACATTGGCGTGGTTTTGCCTTTTATCGACCGTTGGTTCTTTTCAGTAGTTTTGGAAGGAATTGAAACAACCCTCATCGAACACGGCTACGACCTCACTCTTTACAATCTTTCGGGCGGCAACGAGCAACGCAAAAAGATTTTCAACGAGTTTTTGCTGCGCAAACGAGTCGATGGCGTTCTGACCGTCGCCGTGAACCCTTCGGAGGCAGAGCTCCACAGCCTAAGCCGAATGGGTAAACCGATCATCGGAATCGGCGGCCCGATTCGTGGCGCTCGCGCCCTAACCATGGACGATGCTGCCGCGGGCAAGCTGGCAACCGAACACCTGCTTTCACTCGGTCACACCAAAATCGGTTTCGTCGGTGGCATCCCCGGCAGCGATACCGAGTTCAACCAGCCAGACCTTCGTGAGACCGGCTACGTCGACGCCTTGAAGGCGGCTGGGCTCGAACTGAAAGAGAACTGGATCGCTCAGGCCAACTACACGATCGAAGGCGCCTATTGGGCTGCCAAGCAGATGCTCGGTGACCCCCGCCATGCGCCAACAGCAATCTTCTGCGCGTCAGACGAGATGGGTTTCGGAACAATCATGGCCGCCAAAGACCTGGGCTTGCGCGTGCCTCAAGACATCTCGGTTATCGGCCTAGACAACCACGATATGTCGGAGTTCTTCGGGCTTTCGACAATCTCGCAATCGCCTAGACAGCAGGGGCGCAGAGCGGCCGAGATGCTGCTCGCACTGCTTGCCGACCCCGACCTAAGCACCCACGTGAACATCGAAGAAACCACGCACTGGCCGGTGCAACTCGTTGTTCGTTCGTCGACAGCTCGCTCTTCGGCGACAACCCGCTAGTAAACTGCTGGCATGGCTGATTCATCATTCGACATTGTTTCTAAAGTAGACAAAATGGAGGCGGACAACGCCCTCAACCAGGCTCAGAAAGAGATTGAGCAGCGCTACGACTTCAAGGGCGTTGGTGCTTCGATCGATTGGTCTGGCGACAAGATCCTCATGAAGGCTTCGAGCGAGGAGCGCGTTAAGGCTGTTCTCGACGTTTTTCAGTCGAAGCTGGTCAAGCGTGGCATCTCGCTAAAGAGCTTCGACGATGGCGAGCCTTACCCATCGGGCAAGGAATACCGCATCGAGGGAACCCTCAAGAACGGCATTGACCAAGAGAACGCCAAAAAGATTTCGAAGATCATTCGCGAAGAAGGGCCAAAGTCGGTCAAGAGCCAGATTCAGGGCGACGAGCTTCGTGTTCAGTCAAAGAACCGAGACGACCTTCAAGAGGTCATAGCACTGCTGAGGTCGACCGATCTACCGATCGACGTTCAGTTCACCAACTACCGCTAAGCCTTTTTCTTAGGCTTAGGCGGAGTCTTCACTCCGGTCGGTAGCACCGTCATGCCCTGCAGACGGCGAAGTGCTTCTTCGGCAGTGGCCAGGTTGCCATCGATAAAGATTGTGTTGCCAGCACCCTCTTTGGCTGCGTCGCGAATAGTCTCTGTCCACATCGAAAACGCGATGATGGCTGGGTCGAGACCGTGCTCGGCTAGAAGCTCGGCAGACTCACCAAAGCCTTCGGCAAGTGCCTTACGGAAGGCCGCTAGACCCTCACCGCGAAGGCGCGCGGCGGTTGCCTCGTTTTCGGCTGAGATGCGAATAGCTGCACCTTCGGCCTCTGCCTCTTTGGTGCGGGTGATAAGAAGCGCCTGGCCTTCGGCCTCAGCAGCGATCTTTAGGTTGGTGGCTGCAACGATGCGCGACATCGAATCGGTCACGGCTTCGTCAAACGAAAGCTCAGTGACCTGAAGGTCAACAACCTGGTAGCCCCAGCTCGAAAGCTGCTCATCGAGCGTGTGCTTTGCGTGGCTAACGATCTCGGTGCGAAGACCAAGAACCTCGCTCTGCTTGCGAGTGGCAACAAATTCGCGAACGCTCGATTCGACAGCGCTCTTTAGCGCGACGTAGAACGAGTCGTCGTCGATGAACTTGAACGCGACAAGCTTGACCGTCTCTGGGTCGTGGTCGCTAACGGTGAAGATCACCGTGGTGGTGAAGTGAACCATCGCCTGGTCGTTGGTGATGGTGGTGAACTTGAGCTGCTCAGTGCGGTTTTGAATGTAAACCGTGCGGTTGATGCTCTCGAATACCGGAATCAAAAAGTTGAGGCCCGGGCTGAGAATGCGGCGGTATTTGCCAAACATGGTGACCACGGCAACCGTGGACTGCCCGACCGTGCGAAGCGAAAGGGCTAGAAGGATTAGTGCAACACCGGTGATTACGCCGGGAAGAATGAATTCCATGTTCGAAAGTTTACGCCCAAAAAATTAGGCGTCAATTGACGAGATTGGCCCAGTGGGCGGGTAGGCGGTTGCGGTCTCCTCGGCTTGGCGCTTGGAGTGGTTTGCAACCACGCTTGAAACCAGACCCGCGATGAAATACATCGTGATTGGGAACACGAATGCCCACTGCAAACCGAAACCTTGCGCAAGCCCACCCATGAACACCTTGGCGATCATGACAACAAGGGCGTTTACCAAGCTGATGCGGCTAAGCGCCTGAGCGGTTGAAAGGCCACGGATGTTGCCTGCAGCCGAATAAGAAGAAGGCACCTGGGGCGCCAAACCGAAGCCGGCCAAACCGAAGAAGATGCACTGAATGACAAAGCCACCCGGAATCAATGAGCCGAGCACTCCGATGCCCATGGCGATCGAACCGAAGATTCCGCCCCATTTGGCAAGGGTTGCCAGGTGGTAGCGCTTGGTGAGCGACGCAATTGAGAACCGGCCGACGACCATGGCGGCGCCAAGCACCGCATAGGGCACCCCGGCGAGGCTCGTGTAGCCGTTGCCGTAAACCTTGCGAACGAAAAGCGAAGACCAGTCCATCACCACGAGTTCTGGCCACATGCCTGCAAAGAGGCCGATCGCCAAAAGCCAAAG
>CANGNZ010000059.1 GCA_947455435.1 Microbacteriaceae bacterium | reverse complement strand
GTTTATGTCTGCGAAGGCTGGCAGCTACCAGGCTCGGCTCCTCTATGCAACGATGCTCGACTACTGGTCGCGAAACCGAAAACTCAAAAACTATTTCTTGTTTCACGATTTCTTCGAGGTCCTCTACCATCTCGACCCTCAGTTTCGTGAAGAGTTCGACTCGGCTACCCACCTAGACGCTCGGCCGAGTCTTGCCGCCCACAACCTCCTCTGGAAGCCGTTTGACCAAGATGCCCTCGACGCTGCCCTTGCCACGCGACCTATCCAGAAACTCACCTATAAACCCGGCAAAAAGCCCCACGGCAGGGGCACACTTTTCGCTGCGCTCAACCAACAGCCATAAACTGCTCACATGAGCATCTCAAGCGAACCAACAATCACATTCCTAGGTGCCGCTGGCACGGTTACCGGGAGCCGCTTCTTACTGACTTGTGGCGAAACAAATGTCCTGGTTGATGCCGGTATGTTTCAAGGCCTCAAAGAGCTGAGACTCAAAAACTGGGACCCTTTCGCGATTGACCCACACGAAATTGCGGCAATTGTGCTCACCCACGCACACCTCGACCACTGCGGGTTCATCCCCAAGCTTGTGAAAGATGGCTTTGGCGGAAAAATTCACTCAACCGAAAACACCGCAAAACTTGCCGATGTGATTTTGCGAGACTCGGCCAGAATTCAAACTGAAGACGCGAAATGGGCAGCCAAGAAGGGCTTCTCGAAGCACAACCCTCCGAAGGCTCTTTACGAGGAGCAAGACGCAATCAAGGCAATGAGCCAGTTCGAAACCCATGATTTCAGCCAGCGAGTCCAGGTTGCCGAGCAAACTTTTGCCACGTTCCACCCAGCCGGTCACATACTTGGCTCTGCGTTTGTTGAAGTCGAGTTTTTTGGCAAGCGCTTGTTGTTTACAGGCGACATGGGTCGACCAAACCACCCGTTATTGGTTTCTCCCGGACAGATTCCGGGCGGGCATTTCGACGCAATCATCACCGAGTCGACCTATGGTGATCGCAAACACCAGGACGCCGGTGACGACCTCGAAACCGTAATTAATGAGACGGTTGCCAAGGGTGGATCAATTCTGATCCCAGCCTTTGCGGTTGACCGCACCGAGGTCATCTTGGTTCGCCTACGTGAACTTGCCGAGGCAGGCAAGATTCCCAACATTCCGATATATGCCGACTCCCCGATGGCCCTTAAGGCTCTCGACTTTTACCGTGAGGCCATAAACCACGATTCCCAAGAGATTCGCCAAGATGTTGCCACCGAGTGGAAGGGCCGCGACCCGTTCGATGCCGGCACACTTGTTGAGTTGATGACGGTCGAGGAGTCGATGACGGTGAACGACCCGCAAACGCCTTGCATCATCATTTCGGCAAGCGGAATGGGCACGGGTGGTCGTGTTGTTCACCACCTACGCTTCATGTTGCCGATTGCCAAAAACACCGTGATCATGGTCGGCTATCAGGCAGTTGGCACTCGCGGACGTTCACTGGTTGATGGCGCCGAAGAAGTGAAAATGCACGGCGAGATGGTGCCGGTTCGAGCCACCATTGCAAACATTCAGGCCTTCTCGGTTCACGCCGATGGCGACGAAATGTTCGATTGGGTAACCAAGGCAACCGAAAAGCCGACGACTGTGTTTGTTGTTCACGGTGAAGCCGGCGCGGCAGATGCCCTAGGAGAACGTTTCAAAGGTGCCGGTTGGAACGCCAAGGTGCCAACCGACGCCTCGAGCTTTTTGCTTTAGCGCACCTGTGTGACAGTCAAAATAACCGAAGGTATACCAGGCACTCCGTTTGACGCCGTCGAGAGCATCGAAACATTAGAGTCTTTCGACTGCCAAGCAATCTCGTAATAGTCGCCAGCCTTGGCGTCAACGAAGAAGTTCCACGCCGCCACCTGGCGGTCGTCGTTACCCCAAGAACGAAGCTCGGTGTCTGTCATCGGAACGTTTTCACCGTTTTTTCGCAGCCAGATGTCAATGAAGTCGGTTCCCGAATCTGTCTTAGCAAACTGCGTTGAAAACTGAATGTTGTAGATACCTGGGTGCTCGAAGTAGATCCTTGAGCGATTGGCTGAATTGACATGAATTCCAACCGTCCATGGGTCGGTTGTGTTGAAGCGCATCAGGTTCGGTGTTGCCGTGTTTGCCTGGCTTGTGGTGTCAAAGAATGAACCGTTGTATGGCAGCCCACCTGATCCGGCGGCTCCCTTCAATGAGTCTAAAAAGTCTTGTTCAGAACCCGAATTGCCTTGTGCGAGCCAAATCTGGTACGCACTCTTACCAGTGTCGCCAACCGAACAGGTACCCGCTACTCCCTGCAAAGCGGTTAGAAACTGAGCCTCGGTCCCAGAGTTTCCGTTTGCTAACCAGATTTCATAGGCAGACTTGCCATTTGTACCGTTGGTGCCGTTGGTGCCATTCGTGCCATCTTTGCCGTCCTGGCCAGGAGCACCAGGAGCGCCAACCAGCGACGCCAAGAAGGCACTGGTGTCGCCGCTGTTGCCGTTTGAAAGCCAGAGCTCGTAGGCAGATAAACCATCGACCCCAGCTGAACCATCGACCCCATCAACTCCGTTTGCTCCGGCGGTTCCGATTAGCGAAACCAAGAATTCTTCTGGGGTACCAACGTTTCCAGCATCCAGCCAAAGTTGGTATGCGCTGGCACCAGCATCGCCGTCGGCTCCAGGGGTTCCGGGTGATCCAGAGACCAAAATGACTGCTGGGAGCCCACTCGTATTTGTTACACCGTTAGAGCCTGTGTAACCACGAGGGCCCTTTTTGCCAATCAGAGACTTAAGGAAGTCCGCTTTGGTTCCGGTGTTGCCCTCGGAAACCCAAAGATCGTAGGCAGAAAGCCCCTTGAGGCCTGCCGGCCCGGCAACCGGGGTTGTTGTAGGAGCGCATGAAGCGCCAGCGTTACCTTTTGTTTGGGCAAAATTGAGGCTTAATACGAAAATTACGATCGCGACAATTGCGAGCGAGATTGAGGTGAGCCAAACTTGGCGAACTATTTTTGCTTTACGTGATGCTTCCATGACGACCCCTAGATATGGGGAACACTCCCCCGATTGAGTTAACCTTGACATATGTTGCGAAAATCGCCCAACAAAGTAGTGAAGAACCCTTGGGTTTGGTTTTTCGCCATAACAGCGGCTTTTCAAATCTTCAGAGGGTCTTTTGGCGACACTTTGATCTTTGGGCTCGGCGGGCTACTTGTTGCCATAGCAGCTACCAAATCGCTGAATCGAGACTTCTTGAGTCGCGAACAAGTTCGACTTACCGCTAGCCTCCCCGTTGCCGTTGGCCTTGCCCTCGCTCTAAGCCTGCTGCCTCGACACTCCCCGATTCACGCCGGCATCTTCGTCGCAATTTTGCCGCTAGTTCTTGCACTTGTTTGGCACCGGGATTCAGGCGAGAAGGTAAAGCCAACTCCGAGCGAGAAGAAGGCGCGTACCCTTTGGGCTGCCCTCTGTGTAGGCATATGCCTTTGGGAGCTTGGCGCGAACATAGTCGGCCAGTTGAACCACACCCTCACCGAGTTTCCGACGATATCGGTTCTTGTCGATCCGGGGCTCGACACTGTTCTTGGTCAGGGAGTATTTGTTGTTCTCTGGTTAGCCGCCGGCTGGGGTTTCTTGCGATTGGGAATTAAAAAATGACGCGTTGGATCACTGTCGCCGGCTATTTAACGTTTGTTTTTGCAGGCCTAATTGCCTGGCTAATTACTAGGCGCAGCGATTCAAAAGTTGCCTCAATGGGCAGCCTCTTCAATCGAGTGATGCATCACCGAGCCACCCGAGTGGCAATCATGATCGCCTGGTGGTGGGTCGGTTGGCACTTCTTGGTGAACCGAGTCGGTCGCTAGTTTGTAGTTGCGCCTAGAGCTTCAAGTTCGGTTTGAATGTGTGCCGAGATGTTTGGCGCCTTGCCATAATCTGCATCCGTTGTTGCGTGCATACCAACAGGCAAGACAACCTTGAAACCTTCGGCAAGCGCGCCTTTGCCACTCTCGAAAACACAAAGCTCAGATTGCAAACCAATCATTTCGAGTTCGTCGACACCTTGAGCTTTTAGTTCTGCCGCAAGCTGAGGATTTGACTCAAAAACATTGAAGGTAGTTTTGCGAACAGTGCGCTCTTCGCCTCGTGGGCTGAAAAATAGTTCCCAGCCAGGGTGGCCAGGAGCGTCGTCCCAGGGTTCTTCGCCATCGTTCTGAACAAACATCACCGGAGTTCCCTCTTCGCGGGCTTCCTCGATTCGGGCACCCCACTTTGCCAAAAAGTTTTCGGCGTTTGGAACGGCGTATTCACCGGTAACCATAGCCATCTGGACATCGACAACAACTAATAAACGTGACATAACAAACTCCTTAAACGCCATTGAACCACAAAGAAACCACAAAGATCTTTCAGCCCACGCACAGGTTCTAGAAGGGTTGCGCACAGGTTCGTTTCGCAGGCTTTAGTTACCGGGCGAGAGCCCCCAAACAAAGGAACAAGATGAACAAGAAAATCATCGGAGCAACCTCGCTCCTCGCCGCAGGGCTAGTTGCCGGCAGCTTCTTCTCGATCTCGGGCGCATCGGCATCAACTCACCATGTCGCAAAGCCGGCCCACGTAAAGGCTGCTGCAGTCACCCCGACGCCTACACCAAGCACCGGAACAACCCCTCCGGTTAAACCGCCAACGTTCAAGGCACACACTCCAGAGACACTCATCACTGGCGACCTAGCTGCAACCCTAACCAGAATCGCTTTAGACACTTACCCGAACGCCACGATCGTCCGTATCGAGAATGACACCGACGGCGCTGTCAGCGAGGTGCACCTAACTACGGTTGATGGTAAAAACATCACGCTCAAGTTCGATGCAAACAACAACATCGTCGCAACCGAAACCGGTGGACCAGGCTTCGGCGGCCCACGCGTACCAAAGGGTCACGATGGCCACCACGGCGAAGGAGACAACGATGGCGACGGACCTGCCGGATTCACTCCCCCTGCATCTGGCGCTCCTGTCGCACCGCTAAACGGCTAACCGTTTGGCAAGTTTTGGGCCTCGAGAATTCTCGGGGCCCAAAACCTTTTCTGAAGTAACCTCGACACATGGAATTTGAGTTCAGCGGCAAAATCTTTGAATGGCGTGGCCCTGCGCCATTCTTTTACATTCAGCTCCCGGCCGATATCGCTCACGAAATCTCACTTATGGCGAAACAACTAACCTACGGCTGGGGCGTAATCCCCGTGGCGGCGGTGATCGGCAAAACTAGCTTCACCACCTCGCTGTTCCCAAAAGACGGGGGCTACCTTTTGGGGCTAAAAGTTGCCGTTCGCAAGCCAGAAAACCTCCAACTCGGCGACTCCCCAAAGGTTTTCATTTCGTTTGATATTTAGAGGTTTCTTGCGAAAAGGTTCCCTTTGCCGAATAACTTCGGGGGTGCAGGTAAAGTCGAACCATGGTCATATTTAAGCGCGCAGTAGCTCTAGTTAGCGCGTTAGCGCTAACTTTCATGGCCTTGCCGTCGCAGGCTTCTAGCGCCATCGACACGCAGTATGTGGAGGGTACCGACCCTGCCGCGGCCATGTACAACCCACTCGTTGTCAACCAGTTCAACCTCACAATGCCACAGTCGACGATTGACGGTTTGAGCGGGGCAACAAACTACTGGGGCGATGAAGGCCCATACCTGCCAGCAAAGTTGTCTGGCACTGTCAACGGCGTTGCCTTCGGCTCGCTCGACGTTGGTGTTCACCTAAAAGGCGCCTGGGGTTCTTGGCGAAACATTTATGGCAAGGCCGGCTTCAAGATCAAGGTCGACTTCAACAACAAAACCCAAAATCTCTTCGGCATCACAAAGTTGACTTTGAACAACATGGTTCAAGACCACAGTTCGCTTCACGAAACAATGTCGTACCGACTTTTCAGAGCTCTAGGTGTTCCAACCGCGCGCACTGGCTACGCAAACGTTTATGTCAACGGCCAAAACTACGGTCTCCACCTGAACATCGAAACCGTAGACACCAAACTTATGAATCGCTGGGGAATCACGCCGCTTCACATATACAAGGGTGGTGTGCCTCTATTTCCCGACTTTTGGCCTGGCCAGGAGTCAAACTTTGCAATCGATCAGGGTTCGACCACCGACACAAGCGACTTGACAGCACTGATGGCGGTTGTTGGCCGAGGCAACGGCACAAACTGGTTCCGCGACATGAGTGCAATAGCTGACCTCCGCGAGATGACCCTCGACTGGGCTGGAGAAAAGTTCACGGGACACTGGGATGGCTACGTCAACAACCACAACAACTTTTACCTTGTCGAGCGATCCGACGGCAAGTTCATCATGCTTCCGTGGGGCATGGATCAAACATGGAACGGTAGTTTGGATTATTGGAATGGCTCG
>CANGNZ010000058.1 GCA_947455435.1 Microbacteriaceae bacterium | reverse complement strand
GCATTGCTTGGGTCGTTAGCCACCACGAAACTCATCAAGTGGGTAGGCGAAGGCACGCTGATTAGCCTTTCGGCCGTTGTCAGCGGCCTAAACGTTTTGCTCGTGCCGATCGCGGTAACACTGCACAACGGCGCTACCCTGCCGATACTTTTGGTGATGGAGTTCATCAACGGTTTCGCGGTTCTCGCCTATAACATCACTCAAGTTTCGGCTCGCCAACGCCTCTGCCCACCCGAGTTGCTTGGCCGGATGAACGCTTCCATTCGATTCTTCGTCTGGGGCGTTATGCCAATCGGTGGGCTAATCGGCGGCGGCGTCGCGGCAGCCTACGGTGTCAACGCCGCCCTTTGGGTAGGGGCAATTGGCGGAGCGTTCTCGTGCGTCTTTGTGCTGTTCAGCCCGCTAACCAGAATGCGCAAGCTCCCAGACACTGCCGAGGCTCACTAGTGGTTACCTGGGCCGAGATCGAGTCGGTTATCGCAACGTTTCGTACCTGTATTCCTGTAGCCGGCGACCAACGCGAGTGGTGTGTGAACAAGAAGGCAATCGCGTGGGAGCGCCCGTTGAGCAAACGTGACATGGCTGCCTTAGGCGAGAGTGCACCCAAGGGTGCCGTGATGGCGGTGCACCTCGAAAACCTCATGGCCCGAGACGCTTGGGTTCAAACCGTGCCAGGGCCGTGTTTTGTGAGTCCGCACTTTGCGAACTACCCAGCGGTTTTGATCGACCTCGAAAAAGCCGACCTGCAGCTAGTCACCGGAATCCTCAACGAGTCTTACGACTACCTTTTAGCGCGTTAAGACGACGCCAGCGAGCGTCACAAAGATGCCCGAGACGATTCGATTCACTAGCTGCTGATTCTCACCACGCGTGATCCAGCCACGAATCTGTTGAGCCAAACCGATATAGAAACAGCTCACCAAACCAAAGCCCAGAATCACGATTCCGGCAAGTCCAAACACCGAGGTTTCACGGCTCACCTGTGGCACAACCGCCATGTAAAACATGAGTGCCGTCGGGTTGCTCGCGCCAATCGCAAAAGCCGTGCCTAAACCCGGCCAGAAGCCGTCACGCGTTTTGCCAGCCACTGCCGGCCCTGCGTTCCATGACTTATAAGCGCGCCAAAACAACACCAAAGCTCCGAGAACTTTGAGAATAAGGAAAAGCTGTGGGCTGGCAGTCATTAATGCGGTTAGGCCGAAATACGAAACCGCAACCATGATCATTTTGGCGAGAGTAATGCCGACCGAATAAGGCACCGCCGCCTTCCAGCCAGCAGTTAGCGTGCGGCTCAGCAGGGTCATGGTGTCTACGCCGGGTGTTGCCGCTGCCCCCAAGTAAATCGTGGCGAAAAGCAGATAGGCGTTCATTCACTCAAGCCTAAAGATAGATTGGGTTAGTGAGTAAATCTGGAGCACTGCGATCGTTCAAACATCGCAACTTCAGGGTTCTCTACCCAGCAAGCGTTGTGAGCAACATCGGCACCTGGGCCCAACGCGTAGCCCAAGACTGGCTGGTTCTCGAACTCACCGGTAGCTCGGCTGAACTCGGCATTGTCACAGGCCTGCAATTTTTGCCAACAATCTTCTTGAGCATGTGGGGTGGGGCGCTTGCCGACCGTTTCAACAAACGCAAACTGCTCATGCTCACAGCATTCGGCGGTGGCATAACCTCGGCCCTTCTCGGACTTCTTGTAATTACAAGAAGCGTTCAAACCTGGCACGTTTATGCACTCGCGCTAATTTTTGGCATCTTCAGCGCCATCGATGCCCCGATTCGAACCTCGTTCAACTCAGAGCTGGTGGGCAAGGCCGACATCGCCAACGCGGTGAGCCTAAACGCCACGAATTTCAACATCGGCCGCATGGTTGGCCCCGCACTTTCTGGCTACCTGATTCTGCTGTTCGGCACCGGCTGGTCGTTTCTCATCAACGCGCTGTCTTACGTGTTCATCATCATCGCGCTAAACCGCATTCGCCCAGATGAACTTCACATCACCCAAAAACCCGACAGAGCGGCTTCAATCAAGGACGGCATAACATACGTTCGTGAAAACCTGCAGGTTCGACTTGTCATGATCACCGTGTTCTTCGGCGCAACCTTCGGTCTGAACTTTCAAATCTTCAATGCACTCATGGCCCGAAAAGAGTTTGGCCTTGGGCCAGCAGAGTTTGGAGGCGCAGGTAGCGTCTTGGCCCTAGGCACACTAACCGCAGCGCTGGTGGGAACAAGGCTCGAAAACGCTAGGGTCCCTAAACGCATCATGATCGGCGCGATGGCCTTTGGGTTATTGGTTGCCACGCTCGCGTTTGCTCAAACCTATGTGCAGTATCTTGTAATTCTCCCGTTTGCCGGAGCGGTTGCCTTGACCACTTTCATCTTTGCTAACTCTTACGTTCAAACCACCACGCCCGCTCACCTTCGCGGCAGAGTCATGGGCATCTACCTGATGATCTTCATGGGTGGCACGCCACTCGGCTCGCCGATTATCGGTTGGGCAGCTGGAACCATAGGCATCAGAGCAACGGTGCTGATCTGTGGCTTGATCACGACTACGGCCGCCGTCCTGGTGTTTTTGAGGTTACGAGAATCGATAAAAAGCAAGGGTCACGGCAACGCCGAACATAACTAAAGCGATCACGCTGTCGAGAACACGCCAAAATGCCGGCTTCGACATCAGACGCGAAGCCGCCTTAGCTCCATAACCAACCGAACTGAACCAGAGAACGCTGGCCAAAGAAGCGCCCGCGGCAAAGAACCACCGATTGTCACCGAACTGGTTTCCGATGCTTCCGTTCAGTATCACGGTGTCCAAGTAGACGTGTGGGTTCAGCAACGTCAGCGCTAAGACGGTGGTGATCACTTTTGTTCGTGACTGCTCTGCCGCACCGGCCGCGTCCAAGCTTTCATTTTTGAAGGCTGCGCGAGCAGAACGAAAACCGAACCAGCTCAGGTATGCAACACCAAACCAACGAATCACCTCAAGTAACCATGGCAGCGACGTAATGAGTGCGCCTAGCCCGCCAACCCCTAGAAATATCAACGCGATGTCGGCAACAGAACAAATAGCTACAACCAAGAACACGTGCGATCTGGTTAGCCCTTGGCGAATCACGAAAGCGTTTTGAGCGCCGATTGCCATGATCAGCGAAAGGCCCGTGAGTAGACCAGGTAAGAATGCGATCACTTTTGATTCTTTCTTGGGAATGCCATAAACGCGGCGCAAACAAGTAGTGGAATCGTTGGCCACATTCCGAGCGGCGAAGAGACGCCATAGGCCCATACCGTCACAACCAAAAGAAGGCCAGTTACCGAGTAACCCCAGGCCTTGTGAATCTTCTCCGACCAAGAGAGCACGCTCAGAGTGACGGCAACCCCCGAAAGCAGCAGGATGCCGATGAAGATGCCCGTGACCAAAAGCGCTAGCGATTCCATACCCCCATTCTGCCAACACGCTCTCCAATAAATATCCAAATTATGTTGTATTTGTGCTACACAGCATTTATGCTACAAACATGGGCAGGCAACCGAAGCAAGACAAAGACCAACTAATCAACCACGTTGAGTCTTTTAGAACCAAACTTGGCCTGAGCCGGCAACAGTTAGCCGACACCGTTGGGGTTCACCTGCAAACCATTGGCTACATCGAACGCGGGGAGTACGCCCCCACCCTGGCTCTGGCACTTCGCCTCGCTAAAGCACTCAACTGTTCCACCGAAGAACTATTTCAACCGAAGGCAGAATACTGATGAACACCATGCCGAATCAATTGAAGCAATTTCGCGAAGATCGGTTATCCCGAATTCTCGACGAAGGAACCCCACAGCTTTTGGATCAACCACTTATTAAGAGGTCTCTCGCAGTTGTTGCTGTTGCCTCGAGTTGGATCACGTTCGCCACACTGCTAATAGCCACCAATCCTCAGGTTTCGGATGACTTCAGATCCTTGACTCGTTTGCGAATTATCGCCTCGGCTGCGATGGCGGTTTCGTTTCTGCTGCTACGAGTTTCGATGCGCAGGGTGACCTCGTTGCCAGACGAGTTCTTGGACGAACGAGAACTCGCCAACCGGGACTGGGCTTTTAGAACGGGGTACATGGTTATAAGAAGAGTCGGGCTCGCACTGACTCTCCTGCTTATAGGCTTCTTGGTATTTTCTCCGTTCATCCAAGTTCCTCGGGGACCAAATTCTGACCTTTTGTGGCTCTTTCACTTCAACAACTCTCTCTTGGGTTACGTAACCCAACTGGTGTCTACTACCGGGCCAGTTATGTACTTCGCTTGGGTTGCGTTCCTGCTCACTTATGTCGCCTACTCGTTCCCCTTGGTTCTTCTGGCTTGGCGTGAGGCTCGCGAAGGTGTTGTTATTAAAGGGCGCCACCCGGACCAATCGAATCTTCACAAGTTAGCAACCCGTTACTTCAGAAAGCTTTGGCGAGTAGTAATCTTCGGTGCCCTGACCATTGCATCTATGTACAGCTTTAGCGTTTTCCAGTACGGGTACATTTGGGTCATATTCGCTTGGGTCACCTACGGTGTCTATGTCTACTTTTGGGCAATCTACAAACTTGGCAGCACTTTGATTGCCCTCCAAAACCCGGCTCTTGGCGCAAACATCCGCTTGGTTCGACAGTCATTGTTGCGCGCATTCACGACGAGTGCAATAACTGGCGCTTTGATTGTTTTTGTTTTCGCCTTCGCTAATCAACTCAACCTCAATATCCTCCCCGCCTTCTTTTTCGGTTTCGCGAGCGTGATTCTGCACATTTATTGCTTCGCCTTGGTTAGGCGAATCGCATACATGACCGCGAGTGAACAAAGGAACTAGCCATGAACGCTTATCGCCTAAAAAGAATTCAAAAAGTTCTTTCGGCCCCAACCAACAGGGTTCTGGATGAACCGGTGGTCAAGAGGATCCTGAGTATAATCACGATCGCTAGCGCTTACATCTACCTAGCAGCGTTGCTGATTCCCTATTCGAACAAGAGTTTTTTGCTCATCAAGCTAATGTTTGTGGCTGGCGGTCTACCTTGGTGGATGATTGTTTCATTCATTTTGCTTAGAAGCTCGATGCGCCGAATCACGTCTCTGCCAGATGAATACCTGGACGAACGCGAAATAGGTCTTCGTGATTCCTCATTCAAACTCGGCTATTTGGTTGTCAGACGACTTGGGTTGGCACTTAGCGCCCTTGTCGTCTTGGAGGTAGCAGCCACTTGGGTTGTTTACTATCTCACGCCAATGTCTTACACCTACAACCCAGTTCACGAGGTGACTTGGTATGAGGCTGCCATCAAGGCAATCAATGAATATGTAACCGATGTTCTAGGCGAGGCCCCTGTGCTCACGCTAGGTTCACTGGTCATTCTGCTCACCTATGTTGCCTACTCGTTCCCGCTGATCATCTTGGCTTGGCGAGATGCGCGAAACAAGCGAGAAATTGTTGAACTGCCGTCGCCAGAGGTGAAGATCGATTCTCTTGCCCAAAAGTTTGAAAAGACATCAAAGGTCTACTTCAGGCTGCTGATCGGAGTAGCAATTTCGATTCCAGTAGCGTTTTTGTCAGTCATGCTGATGTTTGTGTTGCCAATCTTCGGCTTACTAACCGTCGCCGCCTTCGCCTTCGGGCCCTTCGTTTACCTATGGGCTGAGATCAAGTTGATTATTGCGATCTTTAGCCTGAAGTTTCAAAACCTGAACCTTCCGCGCCGCAAGCAACTAACGCGCCTTGCCTCGTTTGCTTCAATCTCGGGTGCAGTTGTGCCAGTGTCGT
Source organism: Microbacteriaceae bacterium (assembly GCA_947455435.1). Taxonomy (GTDB): domain Bacteria; phylum Actinomycetota; class Actinomycetes; order Actinomycetales; family Microbacteriaceae; genus Rhodoluna. The sequence goes on along the minus strand of CANGNZ010000058.1, from coordinate 780 downwards.
TCGTTGTCGCAATCTTCAATAATCAAAATGCTGGGCCAAGCTTTTGGGTCGCCATTGCCGGCGGCTTTGCAGCAGTCGGCTGTCACGTCGCGGCGTTTATATCACTGCGACTAGCCAGCGTTGAGCTGACTAGCGGCGAAACCACTTCTTCTTAGGCGTTTCAGTTTCAATGTCGACAAAGACAAGTGTGTCTTCTGGGTCACCGTCGGCTGCAAAAACTCTAAAGCTCTCACCTTGGTTTCGCTTGGTAACCGACTGAACACCTCGAGGCGTGTGCCACACCAGCTCGATCTCTTCTCTCGCAAAACCGGCGAAGCCTTTACCCAGAGCTTCTGCGCTGAAGAATGTTTTGCCGTTGCCACGAAGAACCTTGAATTCGGTGCGCAGGCGATTTCCTTCATTCGCTTCGAAGGTTAGGCCGTCGTCCTCCTGAAGGAGCGAGTAGTACTCGATGTCACCCTGAGGTACAAACACGTGAAACTGGATCTTCTTTGGCGCGAAGTCTTTGGTGTTTAGCGGCGCTTCTTCGAGCATCGGAATCACCGCGCCGGCGCGAACAAACAACGGGATTCGATCGATTGGGGCGTCGGCAACGATGAACTGGCCTTCACTCACGTAGTGCTGGTTGGTGTAGAAGTCGAACCACTCACCACTTGGCAGGTAGACGGAGCGCGAGGTTTGGCCGGGCTCAATGATTGGGGCGACAAGGAGGTTTGGGCCAAACAGGTATTGGTCGTCAATGTCGCGAACGTTTGGGTCCCACTGGTCGTTGTAGATCAG
>CANGNZ010000057.1 GCA_947455435.1 Microbacteriaceae bacterium | reverse complement strand
CGATGTGCCCACGCCAACGGTGATCTACAACCCAGCAAAGACTTGCTACTACACCGGGCTTTCGCCCAAGTCGCAGGAATGGATCCAGGCACATGTTTCGGGGATGTCCTCGAGTGACATGAAGTTGCCGGCGGGTTGCATAGGCATCGAGGATCCAAAGCGAACGATCGTAGTTGGCGATGCTAAAGAACTGAAGGCAATCCTGAAGGAGACAAATAAAGGCGCTCTGGCCACACTAGAAAATGGTGGTGTCGTCTTGTTCAACTCGGTTTACGACTATTCAGGTAAGGCAAAAGTCAGTTGGTTGAAACCAAGCGATTACAGCTGGTTGGGTCACCACCTCGACAAGGCAACGAAGACTGTTACTTTGAACTCTTTTGTGGCCTCTAAAATCACCAGCAACTCGTTCAACTATGCGGCAATGGTTAGCCGTGAGACAGCTGCGAGACTTGGGCTAAAGGCATACCCGATGTCGATGGTTGTGAACTACGCCGGAGCGGTTCCGCAGGCTGCGACTGATCAACTTAATGGTCGAAATATTTACCTCTCTTACAGCAACGGAACCGGTGTGCTGAACCCGGAAAACTTTGCCTGGCTCATCATCTTATTGGCAGCGCTGTTCTCACTCGCCTCAACCGGTATCGCCCTCGGCCTCTCGCAGATCGAGGCGCGAACAGACAAGAGAACCTTGTCGGCTATCGGCGCACCAAGGTCGTTCAGGGCTCGTCTAGTGGCAAGCCAGGCACTTGCCTTGACTCTCACCGGCTCGCTCTTGGGTGCGCTTACCGGGTTAATGCTCGGTGCGGCAATGCTCAACGGCATGGATTCTTCGATGGCGCAGTTCCCATGGGTTCAGCTAGCCGCGCTCGTGTTCGGTGTTCCATCCGTGGCTGCAATTGCGTTCTTGTTGTTTACTCCGCGTTCGTTGAAATACGAGACGCGACAGGCTCTCGACTAGAGGTTTTGCAGCGAGCTGTTGAGGGTCACGCCAACACCTGAGCGGGGGAGTACCTCTACGCGGCCGGTGACGGAGTTTCGGCGAAACAGTAGGTTTGGCAGACCACTTAGGTCAACTGCCTTTACCGAACGTTCTGGTTGGTCGTCGATGATCGTGACCTTGGTGCCGGCGGTGATGTAGAGGCCGGCTTCGACGACCGAGTCGTCACCGATCGAGATGCCGACGCCAGAGTTGGCACCTAGCAGGGCTCGTTCGCCGATTCGCACGCGTTCGCGTCCGCCGCCAGAAAGTGTGCCCATGATTGATGCGCCGCCACCGATGTCAGAGCCCTCGCCTACGATCACGCCCTGAGAGATTCGGCCTTCGACCATTGCGGTGCCGAGGGTGCCGGCGTTGAAGTTGATGAAGCCTTCGTGCATCACGGTGGTGCCTGGGGCAACGTGAGCGCCAAGGCGCACGCGGCTCGCGTCGGCGATGCGAACCTTCTTAGGGGTTACGTAGTCGAGGAGTCTCGGGAACTTGTCGATCGCGTGAATCGTGATGCCTGCGCGTTGCAGGTGAGGGCGAAGGGTGTCGAGTTCTTCGATTGCTAGTGGGCCAGCGCTGGTGAACGCGACGATTGGCAGGTTAGGCAAAAGGCCTTCGAGGTTGATGCTGTTTGGGGTGATGATCAGGTGGCTGAGCAACTGTAGGCGCAGGTAGGCATCGGCGGTTGAGGTAACCGGTTGTTCGAGGTCAACTTCGGTGTGAACAACCTGGACGGTGACGTTGCGGCGCTTGTCGAAGCCAGCGAGGGCGTCGAACTCTTTAGGCACAACCCAAAGCGCGTCGGTCTTAGGCGCGGCACCTAGTTGAGGGTTCGGGTACCAGGCATCGAGCATGGTGCCGTCGGCAGCGATGGTAGCTAGGCCGTGGCCCCAGGCCTTGCCTTTGATGATGTTGTCGTCAGTCACCACTCAAGGTTAACAGAGTAGGTTTGAAAGCATGTCTTTAGATACTTCGCTCGGCGTAATCGAGCTCACAGAGGCCATTTGCAACATCGAGTCTGTCTCGGGCAACGAGAAGGCTTTGGCCGATGCAATCGAGTCGGTTTTGCGCGGCGCTGCACACCTCGAGGTTATTCGCGACGGCGATGCAATCGTGGCTCGCACCAACCTCGGGCGCGCTCGCCGAGTGGTGATTGCTGGGCACATCGACACCGTGCCCGTAGCCGACAACCTACCCGTTTCGCGTCGTTCGATCGAAGGTGTCGACGTTCTATGGGGTCGCGGAACCGTTGACATGAAGGCCGGCGTTGCCGTGCAACTGAAGCTTGCCGTTGAACTTGATTTGCCAAACGTCGATGTCACGTGGGTTTTCTATGACCACGAAGAAGTTGAGGCTTCTCTCAATGGCCTAGGACGCATTTCGCGAAACCGCCCCGAACTTCTTGACGGTTCGTTCGCTGTTCTTTGCGAGCCGTCCTCGGCGCAGGTTGAGGGTGGTTGCAACGGGACCATGCGCGTTGAGGTTCGCACTCGCGGGGTCAAGGCTCACTCGGCAAGGCCTTGGATGGGCGAAAACGCCGTTCACAAGGCCGGCGAGGTTTTGGCGCTGTTGCACGCGAATGTTCCTGCCGAGGTTGAGGTTGACGGGCTGGTTTATCGCGAAAGCTTGAACGCTGTGTTGATCAACGGAGGCATTGCCACCAACGTGATTCCCGACGAAACTGTGATCACAGTGAACTACCGCTTTGCACCTTCGAAGAGCGAGTCTGAAGCGTTTGAGTACCTGCAAGATTTCTTCTCCGGCTACGAGATTGAGCTCAAGGACTCTGCCGCAGGCGCTCGCCCAGGGCTTGACCTGCCAGAGGCTGCCGCCTTCGTTGAGGCGACCGGTTCGACCCCGAAGCCAAAATATGGCTGGACAGACGTCGCCAGATTCAGTGCTCTTGGCATCCCAGCAGTGAACTTTGGCCCGGGCGACCCGAACAAGGCTCACGCCGACGACGAAAACGTGCCGCTCGAGCAGATCACCTCGGCGTTCGATGCCTTGCGCAAATGGTTGACCGCCTAAAAAATCGCTGGTGGTTTGCGCCACTGGCAATCTTTTTGGCAACCAGAGTTGTCACCACAATCATCTTCTTTGTGGCCGCTTGGTTGCAGGGCAAAAACTACTGGACAGCAGCTCACCCTGACTATTTTTCGTTTCTAAACATCTGGGACGTCGAATGGTACGGGCGCATCTTTGATGGCGGTTACCCGTCGGTGTTGCCGGTTGATGCGAGCGGTTTTGTGCAGCAAAACCCCTGGGCGTTCTTTCCGCTGTTTCCTTACCTCGTAAAACTCACCTTCTTGCCTTGGGCAATCGGGGCCCCTTTGCTCGCCACGGTGTTTGCTTTGCTCTTTGCTCTGGTTGCGCACCGGCTCTTTGTTCGAGTCTTAGGCGTTGGTTCGAAAGCGAACTGGGCCTTGGTTTTTGTGCTCACCTGCGCCTCGAGCCCGGTTCTGCAAACCGGCTATGCCGAGTCGTTGAGCCTTTTGGGTATGTCTTTGGCGCTGCTCGGCTTTGTGTCTAAGCGCTATTGGGTGGTTTATGCATCCTTGGTCGTTGTTGCTTTTAGTCGCCCCGGCGTATTAGCGTTTGCAGCCTTCTTTGGCATCGTGTTCTTGGTCCGGTTGTTTCAAAAGAATTCGGCGGGTCGCGTCCAGCTGATTTTGCTTGGCCTTTGGTCTACCGCCTTGGGCTTTGCCTGGCCACTGATCGCAGGGCTGGTCACGGGGCGCTCAGACGCCTATTACGCGACCGAAATGGCTTGGCGTTACGGCTACACGGGCAGCACGCACTTCACGCCATTCTCGGGCTTCATAGTGGCTTTTCAAAACTTCTTCGGTGGCCCAATCGGTGTGCTCATCTATGTGATCCTCGCCGCCAACCTCGTTTACCTGTTCTTTGCAAAAGAAGTCATCGCTCTTGGAGAGGTTCGCTGGTTCGCGGCCGGTTACCTGCTTTACCTTTTCGCGGTTTTCTACCCGCAATCGAGCACCTGGCGTTTGCTTTTGCCGCTGTTTATTCTCGGTGGAGCGCTGTCTCTGAAAGCCAAGGGGCTTTGGCGAGGGGTGATCCTAGCCATTTTTGTATTGACGCAGGTTGTCTGGATCTGGACCTGCTGGATGTATGCCGCGCCAGATTTCACCCCGCCGTAAATCCTTGTTATCAACCCGTTATCCGATTTATTCACCTTCGGCTTTTTCGGCCCTTTTTGCCGTGGGATAATGGTGTTAGAGGGCGCTGACGCCCAAGCATCAAGGAGACTAGTTACACATGGCAGCAATGAAGCCACGCACGGGCGACGGCCCGATGGAAGCAGAGCGAGAAACCCGAGGACTAATCGTTCTTCGTGTGCCACTCGAAGGTGGAGGTCGCCTAGTCGTCTCTGTCAACGAGGCTGAGGCTAAGGAGCTTCACAAGGTTCTTGAAGGCGTAGTCGCTTCGAAAAAGTAGCGCGCGAGAATTGAAATCCGGTCGATGAAAGTCGGCCGGTTTTCTTTTTTAACGCTTGGCAGCGAGAAGCAGGCCGTCACCAAGGGTGAGCAGCGAAACCACGAAGTCGTCGTGGTCGGCAAAGAAGCGAATGGCGTCGCGGTAGGCGACGGTTGCGTCGTCGCGCATGGCGGGGTCTGGCACGCGGTCGCGCCAGAGGGCGTGAACGATTGCGATTGCGCCGCCCGGGCGAAGAAGCCTTGCGGCCTCTGAGATCTGTTTCTGCAGGGTGTCGGTGCCGGCGTCCAAAACAACTAGGTCATAGGCGGCATCGGCCATGTTCGACATAACTTCGTCGGCGCGGCCAGAGATCACTCGGGTGCGGTTTGGTGAGATACCAGCGTCGGCGAAAGCCAGTCTTGCCGCGGCCTGATGCTCGGTTTCTGAGTCTATGGTGGCGAGAGTTGCCTCGTTGCTGCCCTGAAGAAGCCAGAGGCCGCTTAAGCCGGTGCCGGTGCCAACCTCAACGATTGCTTTGGCGCGCAGGCTGGCGACAGTGAAGGCTAGCTGGGCACCGGTTGCGGAGGTGATGCATTCGACCCCCATTTCTTCGGCGCGAATGCGGGCCTTGTGCATGGCTGGCGTCTCGTCTGCGAACTCTTCGACGAACTTCCAACTGGTGATTTTGTCTACCATCAAGGCCTCCTTCATTCAGCATATCAGCGAGTAACCTATAAGAGTGTTTGGTCTAAGTGGTGAAAAACTCCTGATTCTCGGGTTGCTCGCGGTGTTTATCCTCGGGCCCGAGCGTCTGCCTGGCTATGCCAAATCACTTGCCAACCTCGTTAAGTCACTTCGCAAGATGTCTGAGAACGCAAAGTCTCAGCTCAAAGAGGAGCTTGGCGACGAATACGAAGAGGTTGATTGGCGCAAGCTAGACCCTCGGCAGTATGACCCTCGTCGAATTATTCGCGAGGCACTGAGCGAAGAGCTGACTCCGATAAAGCCAGGACGCCGACCGGCACAGACTCACCTGAAATCGGGCGAAGAAGCGCCTTTTGACTCGGAGTCGACCTAGCCGATACGGTTCAGGATCTTGCTAAGCAAGCGCATCAACGGAGCCATGCGGTTGTAGTGACGCCCACGGCTCGGCAGCTTCAGCCAGGTGGCTGCTACTCCCACAGTTCGTTGATCGGTGAATCTCACGATTCCGGCCTTGCCGTTTCGGCGACCCTTGCCTGAGTGCTTCATGCCACCCATCGGTGAATCCATCGAGGCAAAGCTGGCTCTGAATCCTTCGTTGACGTTAACTGAACCGGCATTGATTCTTGAGGCGACCAGAATCGCTTCGCTTTCTTTGCCAACCACAGAGGCGTTCAAACCGTATTCGGTGTCGTTGGCTAAGGTGACAGCCTCTTCGACATCGTCGTAGCCAAATACAACGAGAACCGGTCCAAAGATTTCGTTGCAGCCCGCAGGGGAGTCGTGGGCCACATCGGTTAGCACGGTTGGTGCGTAGAAGTATGGGCCGTGCTCTGGCAGTGCGATACCGCCGGCAACTACGGTTGCGCCAGCCTTGACGGCGTCGTGCACGAAACCGCTGACTCGGGCAAGCTGGTTGGCGCTGGTCAGCGAGCCGATGTCGACGCTGAAGTCGTGAGACTTGCCAATCACAAGGCTTTCAACCTTTGAGCCGAGGACCTCGAGAAACTCGGCCTTGCGGGAGTTTTCAACATAGATGCGCTCAATCGAAACGCAAAGTTGGCCAGCCGAGCCGAAGCCGCCCGCAATTGCGAGCTCGGCGGCAACGTCAAGCTTCGCGCTCGGCAGCACGATCATCGGGTTTTTGCCACCCAGTTCTAGGCTGAAGCCGATGAGTCTTGCGGCGGCTCGTTCGGCTACCCGGCGGCCGGTTGCGGTTGAGCCGGTGAAAGCAACGTAGTCGCAATTGTCTGTTATTGCGTTGCCAACCTCGGCGCCATCTCCCACGACAATCGTCCAAGCAGCGGCGGGCAAACCGGCTTCGATGGCGAGCAAGCGGCAGAACAGCGCCGTCAGGGCAGTCTGGTTGTCTGCCTTCTGAACAACAGCGTTGCCGGCAGCAAGGGCCGGTAGCACGTCGAGAGTGGTTAGGGCCATCGGGTAGTTCCACGGCGTGATCACGCCGACAACACCGAGGCTCTGGT
>CANGNZ010000056.1 GCA_947455435.1 Microbacteriaceae bacterium | reverse complement strand
GGTCGAAAGAGCGACACCGATCGAAAAGAGCTCTTCGGCGAACTTCAGGTCGGCCTTCTTTAGTAGCGGGGTTAGCGCTTGAATGCCGGCTTGGAGTGCCTGTCTGGTGGAGCTTGCCATTACTTCTTCTTGCCTCCCTCGAGGTCAGCGATGAAGTCGTTGACCACGGTGGTTGCCACCTTGTCGTTCTGCAGGCTTGCGCCGACAACCTTCGACGCAAGGTCGATGGCTAGCGTGCCGACCTCGGCGCGAAGCGAAACCAGAGCGGCTTGGCGCTCTGCCTCGATCTGCGCCTTGGCGGTTGCAGTGATTCGGGCGGCTTCGGCGTTTGCCTGTTCCTTGAGCTCTGCGATGATCGCAACACCCTCGGCACGAGCCTGTTCGCGCACGGCAGCTGCCTCAGCGCGAGAGTCTTCTTGTGCCGATGCCATCGCTGCGGTCTGCTTAGCGGCTTCGGCAGAGATGCGCTCTGCCTCGGCTAGGCGACCCTCAATGGCGTCGGTGCGTGCGTCCAGGGTCTTCTTGAAGTTCGGTAGGACTCTGAACCAGAAGAAGGCGAGCAGGATCACAAAAACAACGCTCGACCAAATTAGGTCAGGAGTCGCAGGAACCAATGGGTTCTGTGTTGTTGCTTCGGTGAAAATGATCCTTGAGATCATGATTTAGATCCGCTCTGGGTTACTGGAAAATGAATGGGGTTGCAATACCGATAAGCGCTAGTGCTTCGGTGAATGCAACACCGATCCACATTGTGACCTGTAGTCGGCCTGCTAGTTCTGGCTGACGAGCGATCGATTCGATGGTCTTCGATACAACTAGACCTACACCGATGCCAGGGCCGATTGCGGCGAGGCCATAACCGATTGCGCCAAGGTGAGCGATTGCAAGAGCTGATTCTTGAACTGCCATTTTGTGTTTCCCTTCCGAGTTTGAGTCTTAGCGGTTGCTAAGACCCTTAGTGTTCATCTGCCAAGGCCAACTGAATGTAGACCGTTGCCAGAAGTGTGAATACGTAAGCCTGCAGGAACGCCACCAAAATCTCAAAGAGCGTGAAGACGAAGCCGAACAGGAAGGTTCCTACACCGAACGCCTTGGTGAAACCTTCGACGATGGTTGAGAAGAAGAAGAATTGGGTTGCCGAGAAGCAGAGAACCAGTAGGAGGTGACCGGCGACCATGTTCATGGTCAGACGAAGCGCGAGGGTTACCGGGCGAAGAATGAAGGTCGAGAGCAGTTCGATCAAGAACACGAGAGGCAAGAAGACCTTTGGAACGCCGCTTGGTAGGAGTGCGAACTTGAAGAACTTAACGCCGTGCTTCTTGATGCCCGCGTAGATGAAGGTTACGTAGGCAGCGAGAGACAAGACAATCGGCAGACCGATAACCGAGGTGCCGGCGATATTCAGCGACGGGATGATGCCGGTGATGTTCATGCCCAAAACAATGAAGAACGTGGTTGCCAGAAGAGGCAAGAAGCGGTCGCCGTCTTTTTCGCCTAGCTGCTCGTGAGCGATCGATTTGCGAACAAAGTTCAGCGAAATCTCACCCATTAGCTGGAATCGGCTTGGAACAAATTGTTGGTTCTTGTATGCGCTCTTGAACTTAGAGGTCCAGAGGCTGAAGATCACGAGAAGAACTACGAGGATCAAGATGCGAATCATCATGATTCGGTTCATCTCGAAAACTGTGCCCGGGAACAGCACGCCCTTCGGGAAAAATTCACCGATTGACGGTGGTTCGAATTCGTCGCCAGACGACGTGCTAAGTCCTACCGCAGTGGCGGCGAGGTTCAAGGCGTTAGATAACAGCACGGGCTCCTAGGTCGGGGCGAGGCAAGATTAGGTCAATCCTAACAATAAACAGGCGCTCTTTTGGGCTGTTTTGGCTAGTTTTCGACGATTGGCATGCGAGCTTTGGTGACCACTAGTGCATCGACAATCAAACTGCCCATGATTGAGGCAATCAGGGTGAAAAACAGTACCGGCCCATTGATTTCTTTGACGCCGAGAAGCAGTTTTACCAGGACGATAAACAGCACCAATTTCAGTAGCCAGGTGCCCATCACAACACCGAAGAACCCACCTACCGAAAGCTTTGCTCCAAGCCACACGGTCGTTGCAGTGAGAGTGACAAACAACAGTGTCATGGCCGCGCCGATTAGTGCGCTAAAAAGCCCGGGCATGCCAGCAACTAGTGAGCCGACTAGGCCGCCAATTGCCGCGATACCTGCGATCAAAATGCTTCCTCGGCTGATTACCTTCTTGAAAATGGTTCCCGGGTTATCAAACTTCATCTGATTGCCTTTCGCTTGAGCAGCGGTTTTAGGGTGTAGCCCATGCATGACATGAATCCGAAGACGAAGAAGAGCGCGACTTCCCACATCGGGGCGAAGAACATTAGTAGGCATGAGATCGAGATCAGGGCCGTCCATGAGTAGAAAACGAGGACGGTGCCGAGGTGCCCGTGGCCGAAGTCTTGCAGCCGGTGGTGCAGGTGCTTGCGGTCGGCGGTGAACGGAGACTTACCTGCGCGTAGACGTCGAACAACGGCGAGCGTGAAGTCGAGAAGCGGAACAACGATGATTGCCAACGGCAGAATCAATGGCATGAGCGCTGGAATTGCTTGGCTGTCACTGACCGTCGCCGGGTCAATCTGGCCGGTAACCGAAAGTGCGCCAGCTGTCATCAGAAGTCCTAGCAAAAGGGCTCCCGAGTCGCCCATGAAGATCTTGGCTCTGTGCCAATTGAGCGGCAAGAAACCGAGGCACATGCCCATGACGATCGCCGAGATCATCGAACCGAGGTTGAAATAGTTGGTTGGGTCGGTGCGCTGCGCCAAAAGGTATGTGTAGATGAAGAACACCGTTGTGCCGATCAGCACGACACCGGCAACCAGGCCGTCCAGACCATCGATGAAGTTGACCGCGTTCATGATCAGAACAGTGAGGAAAACACTGACAACGAAAGACATGCCGAAGGAGGCAATAGTCACTCCCCCGATAGGCAGCGACACGATTTGCACACCCTGCCAGGCCATGAAACCCGCGGCGATGAACTGGCCAGCGAGTTTCAAAGTCCAGTCGAGGTCGTAAAGGTCGTCTAGCAAGCCGAGTACCGAGATAAACGTGGCCGCGGCGAGAATCGCGATGATCGGCATCGGCGAATCGAACACCGACCTAAACCAGCCGAAAGAAGCGGCTGTGATTGTGCCGACCAAAAGCCCGACCAGCATCGCCAAGCCGCCGAGACGCGGTGTCGGTGTGGTGTGAGCATCGCGAGCACGAATCTCTGGGTAAATCTTGTACTTTAGAGCGAGTTTCAGCACAGCCCAAGTCGCGCCAAAGGTGACGATTGCCGTCACGAGAGCAATGAGAAGGTAAGCGCGCACTAGTCTTCGCTCAAATCTTCGCCTAGAAGCTCTGCAAGTTCTGCCCGCTTGACCACGCCTTCGCGAACGATGCGCACCTTTTCGCCGGTCAAATCGAGGATCGTTGACGCTTCGCCAATTGCGGCGTCACCTGCATCGAGGTACACGGCGACATTTTCGCCAAGGTAACTTTGCGCCTCCTGTGCAGAGGTTGCCGCCGGCTCGCCGGTGAGGTTTGCACTTGAGACGGCAAGCGGCCCGGTTTCGGCAAGAAGAGCAAGGGTGATCTTGTGATTTGGCACTCTAAGCGCAACCGTTCCTTTGGTCTCACCTAGATCCCATTGCAACGAAGCCTGAGCTCGAAGAATCATGGTTAGCGGCCCGGGCCAGTATTTGTCAGCAAGTTTCAGCGCACGATCAGGTACCGAATCGGCGAGAGCGTAAAGCGAGTCCCCGTTAGGGATCAGCACCGGTGGTGGCGACTGGCGCCCGCGCCCCTTGGCATCGAGCAGCGCTTGAACGGCATCGGCATTAAACGCATCGGCTGCGAGACCGTAAACGGTGTCGGTAGGCACCACAACTAGCTCGCCCTTGGCCAGTGCCTGCTTCGCTTTGCGCATACCCTCGAGAAGACTCGTGTCTACCGAGCAATCGAAAACCGAACCCATAGACACCTCCTCGAGCTACTTGATAGCGGTGACCGCGCGCGGCCTGCCATTGAAATCCTTGTGGTCGACGACTTCGCGCCACCCATCAGCCAATAGTAGTTGAACCACCGCTTCGCTCTGCATGTCGGCGTGCTCCATGGCTACTGTGCCACCAGGCACCAAAAGTTCGAGTGCCCGCTTCGAGATCACGCGGATCAGGTCTAGGCCGTCATCGCCAGAATAGAGCGCTAGCGCTGGGTCGTGGAGTGCAACCTCGGGGTAGATTGGCACCATTTCGGCGGGGATGTATGGCGGGTTGGAGACAACCACCTGGACCTGACCGTTCAGTTCTTGAAAGGCGTCGGACGCATCGCCGAGAATCACCGTGGCGTGGGGCGCGAGTGCGGCGTAATTCGCTTCGGTGTAGCCAAAGGCGTCCTCGGATTTTTCGACCGCAAACACCTTGGCGCTCGCCAACTCGGTCGCGATTGCTATGCCGATAGCACCAGAGCCGGCGCAAAGGTCGATGACGGTAGGGTTTTCAAACTTTGCGGCGGCATCGAGCGCGAGTTGGGTTAGCAACTCGGTTTCTGGCCGAGGTACAAAGACGCCCTTGCCGACCTTGAGTGTTAGGTTGCGAAAATAGGCTTCGCCGGTGAGGTGTTGAAGAGGCTCGCGAGCGGCACGTCTTGCAAAAAGTTCATCGATTTGCAAAGAGTCCTCGACAGACTCCCCCATGATCACCTTGGATTGGAGTTCGCCGCGGCTCAAACCCAAAACGTGAGCGACGATAAGTTCAGAGTCAACTAGCGAAGATTCGATGCCGGCGGCTTCAAAGTCTGATTTGCCCCGAGCGATTAAGTCGGAGAGCAACATTTAGGAGTTACCCAGCGCTGCTAGGCGGGCCTCTTCATCGGTCTGAATAGCCGACTGCACGACAGGCTCAAGAGCGCCGTCCATGACCTGGTCGAGGTTGTAAGACTTGTAACCGGTGCGATGGTCGGCGATGCGGTTTTCGGGGAAGTTGTAGGTGCGAATGCGCTCGGAGCGGTCGACCGACTTGACCTGTGACTTGCGGGCTGCGCTGAGTTCGGCCTCGAGAGCCTCCTGCTGAGCCGCCAAGATTCGAGCACGAAGAACACGCATGGCTGCTTCGCGGTTTTGCAACTGCGACTTTTCGTTCTGCATTGCAACGGTGATACCGGTTGGCAAGTGGGTGATTCGAACAGCAGAGTCTGTGGTGTTAACCGACTGTCCGCCCGGCCCTGATGAACGGTAGACGTCGATGCGAAGGTCGTTTTGTTGAATCTCGACTTCTTCTGGCTCGTCGACTTCTGGGAACACTAGAACGCCTGCGGCAGAGGTGTGGATTCTGCCTTGAGTTTCGGTGACCGGCACACGCTGAACGCGGTGCACGCCACCCTCGTACTTGAGGTGAGCCCAAACTCCCTGAGCAGGGTCGGTGGTGTTCGACTTGATCGCGAGCTGAACATCCTTGTAACCGCCGAGGTCGCTCTCATTTTTGTCGAGAATCTCGGTCTTCCAACCTTTTGAGTTGGCGTATTGGATGTACATGCGAAGAAGGTCGGCCGCGAAAAGTGCAGACTCTGCACCGCCTTCACCAGCCTTGATTTCCATGATCACGTCGCGGCCATCGTCTGGGTCGCGAGGAATCAGTAGTCGGCGAAGTTTTTCGGTTGCGGTAACCAGCTTCTCTTCGAGAGCAGGAACCTCTTCAGCAAACGCTTCGTCCTCTTTGGCAAGTTCTTTCGCAGCGGCTAGGTCATCGGTTAGGTGGTTCAAACCGTTGTAAGCAGCGACAATCGCGCTCAACTCCGCGTAGCGGCGGTTGAGCTTCTTGGCCAAGCCGGGGTTAGCGTGCACCGATGCATCGCTGAGCTGAACTTGCAGCTCGGCGTGCTCGGCAAGAAGAGGCGCTACCGAGTCGAGCATTTACTCTCCGTCAGAACCGGCAGGTACTGGCATCGACTTCTGAACCTGCATTAGGAACTCAACGTTGCTCTGGGTGTCCTTTAGGCGGTTCAGTACGAGCTCTAGAGCCTGTTGAGTTTCTAGGCCAGCTAGTGCGCGGCGAAGCTTCCAGACAATCTTGGTTTCGTCTGGGCTCATCAGCATCTCTTCGCGTCGGGTACCCGAAGCGTTGACGTCGACGGCAGGGAAGATTCGCTTGTCGGCGAGCTGGCGCGAGAGTCGAAGCTCCATGTTGCCGGTTCCCTTGAACTCTTCGAAGATAACCTCGTCCATCTTCGAGCCGGTCTCAACCAGAGCGGTTGCCAAGATGGTGAGCGAGCCGCCATCTTCGATGTTGCGAGCAGCTCCGAAGAAGCGCTTTGGTGGGTAAAGCGCCGACGAGTCGACACCTCCCGAGAGAATACGGCCAGAGGCTGGTGCGCTCAGGTTGTATGCGCGACCGAGGCGGGTGATCGAGTCGAGTAGAACGACAACGTCGTGACCAAGCTCAACCAAGCGCTTTGCGCGCTCGATTGCCAACTCGGCAACCGTGGTGTGGTCTTCGGCAGGGCGGTCGAAGGTCGAGGCAATAACCTCACCCTTCACGGTGCGCTGCATGTCGGT
>CANGNZ010000055.1 GCA_947455435.1 Microbacteriaceae bacterium | reverse complement strand
GATAGCCAAGAAGTCAAGCACATAGGCAACCGGAGCGCCGTGGAAGTTTCCGTTTGAGGTGACCTCTCCGGTGTCAAGAACAACTGGGTTGTCTACCGCAGCTGCTAGCTCTCGAGTTGCAACGAGTGCGGCGTACTCGACGGTGTCACGCACGGCGCCGGCAACCTGCGGGGCGCAGCGCAGCGAGTAGGCGTCTTGAACGCGGCTATCGCCTACGCGATGTGATGCAACGATCTCAGATCCGGCAAGCGCGGCGAACATGTTGGCGGCACTCTTGGCCTGGCCAGGGTGCGGGCGAAGCGGCTCGTGAAGTTCTGGTCGAAAAACCTGGTCGGTGCCCATCAAACCCTCAACGCTCATGGCGGCGATTACGTCTGAGTGGTCGAGCAGTTTGCGTAGGTCGTGGATCGCGAGAATCAACATGCCGAGCATGCCGTCGGTTCCGTTGATCAGGGCGAGGCCCTCTTTTTCTTGTAATTCGAGTGGCTCGATGCCAGCTTCGGCCAGCAATTCAAGCACCGGGCGTTCAACGTCGTTGGCGTCGACTGCTCGACCCTCACCCATAAGCACCATTGCGCAGTGCGCCAGAGGAGCCAGATCGCCAGAGCAGCCAAGCGAACCGAACTCGTGAACGATCGGGGTTATGCCGGCGTTCAAAACTGCCGCCATTGTTTCGGCAACCACTGGGCGAGCGCCGGTGTGGCCAGATGCGAGCGTCTTGAGTCGAAGCAGCATTAGCGCTCGGACGACCTCTCGCTCAACCGAAGCACCAATACCGGCGGCGTGTGAGCGAATCAGTGACTTCTGCAGCTGCACTCTGTCGGCAGGCGCGATGTGCCTGTTGGCCAGGGCGCCAAAACCGGTCGAGATTCCGTAAACAGGTGTTTCTGCGCCAGCCAACTCGTCGATGCGAGCACGCGAGCGGGCCATGCCTTCTAGCGCAAGGGCCGAGAGCTCGATGCGCTCATTGCCGCGAGCCACAGCGACCACGTCGTCCATGGTCATGCCGGTTGGGTTGATGGTTACGGTCATTTGTTCCTCCGGTGTACTGGTTTACCTGAGATCCAGGTTGATTCGACTAGGTCAACGCCAGGTCGATAGGCGATGTGTGTTGCATTTGGTGCGTCGAACACTGCGAAATCGGCCTTCATACCAACCGAAAGCCCGCCAACATCGTTGCGGCGAAGAGCCATCGCGCCGCCTTTTGTCGCCGACCAAATAGCTTGTTCTGGCGTGAAATGCATATCGCGGACCGCAACAGCGATGCAAAACGCCATTGACGTGGTGAAAGAAGATCCCGGGTTGCAGTCGGTGGCAATGGCAACCGCTACGCCAGCACCCCAGAGACGCCTAGCGTCTGGGTATTCGGCCCGCGTCGAGAATTCGGCACCTGGCAGCAAGGTGGCGAGGGTGTTGCTACCAGCCAAGAGTTCGATGTCTCGAACACTCAGGTGCGTGCAATGGTCTGCGCTGGCGCAATCCAGTTTCACCGCAAGTTCGACTCCCCTACCGAGTTCTAGTTGATTGGCGTGAATTCGTGGCAGCAGGCCGGCAGAGATTCCGGCTCGCAAAACCTGCTCTGCCTGGTCATAGTCGAAGGCTCCACGATCACAAAAAACATCAACCCACTTGGCCGACGGTGCCGCGGCGAACATCATCTCGTTGCAAACCAGGTCGACATAGTCGTCGGGGTTGGCGGCGAACTCGGCCGGCACAACGTGAGCCCCTAAAAAGGTGCTTTCTGGTGTCACCTCAGAGTTGAGTCGAACCGTTCGAACTTCGTCGGCGACGGTTAGGCCATAGCCGCTCTTCGATTCGAAAGTTGTAACTCCGGCGCGGTGAAACTCTGCCATTCGTGAGGCGATTTGGCTTCGAAGCTCCTCATCTGAGGCGGCTCGAGTGGCGGCAACAGTCGTTTTGATGCCGCCGGCCTCGTAGCCAGTGCCAGCCATACGCGCCGCGAACTCGGCAGAACGGTCGCCAGCAAATGCGAGGTGGGCGTGTGAATCAACAAAACCTGGGACGACACTTCGGCCCTCGAGATCGAAAAGCTGGTCGGTGGCGCCGAGCTCACCCGCCTTACCAACCCAAGTGATTGCCCCACCCTCAACTACGAATGCTGCATCGGCGATTTCACCGAGTAGCCCCGAACCAAGCTCGAGGTCGTTCGTGACCAGCGAGCCAATATTGGTAAAGGCGGTAGACATCTACTCTTCGGTGTCGAGCATCGGCACGTGGACGTGCTTGTGCCGGGCCACCTCGACGGCTTCTGGGTAACCGGCGTCAACATGACGAATCACACCCATGCCAGGGTCGTTGGTGAGTACGCGCTGCAATTTTTGGGCGGCAAGCTCGGTGCCGTCGGCAACCGAAACCTGGCCAGCGTGAATGCTGCGACCAATACCCACGCCACCGCCGTGGTGAATCGAAACCCACGAGGCACCCGAGGCAATGTTGATCATTGCGTTGAGTAGCGGCCAGTCGGCGATTGCATCGGAGCCATCAAGCATGGCTTCTGACTCGCGGTAAGGCGAAGCAACAGAGCCGCAGTCGAGGTGGTCGCGCCCAATGACGATTGGGGCACTAACTTCGCCGCGAGCGACTAGGTCGTTAAACACCGCGCCGGCCTTGTCGCGCTCGCCATAGCCCAACCAGCAAATGCGCGCAGGCAGGCCTTGGAACGCTACGCGCTCCTGCGCCATATTGATCCAGCGGCGAAGATGGTCGTTTTCTGGGAACAGGTCGAGAATCGCCTGGTCGGTTCGCCAAATGTCTTTCTTGTCGCCCGAAAGCGCGACCCAGCGGAACGGACCCTTACCTTCGCAAAACAATGGACGAATGAATGCTGGAATAAAGCCGGGGAACGCGAAGGCTCGGTTGTAGCCACCTTTGCGCGCTTCGTCACGAATCGAGTTGCCGTAGTCAAAGACAACGGCACCTTTGTCCATAAAGCCAACCATTGCCTCAACCTGCTTGGCCATGGCTTCTTCTGATCGCTTGGTGAAATCTTCTGGGCTTTTGTCGGCGAGCGCACGCGCATCGTCAAACTCCACACCTTCAGGAATGTAGTAAAGCGGGTCGTGGGCCGAGGTCTGGTCGGTGACGATGTCGATTGGCACATCACGCTTGAGTAGCTCAGCGAACACGCTAGCCGCGTTGCCGACCAAACCAATCGAGATTGCCTTGCGCGCGTTCTTTGCGGTAACTGCGCGATCGATGGCGTCGTCGATATTGTCAGCGATTTCATCCAGGTAACGATCGTGCATGCGTCGGCGAAGGCGAGACTCGTCGATGTCGACGATGAGGCAGGTGCCCTCGTTCATGGTTACGGCGAGTGGCTGAGCGCCACCCATGCCACCACAGCCACCGGTGAGGGTCAGAGTGCCGGCGAGCGAACCGCCGAAGTGTTTGGCTGCAACAGCCGCGAATGTCTCGTAGGTGCCCTGCAGAATGCCTTGCGTGCCTATGTAGATCCATGAGCCGGCTGTCATTTGGCCATACATGGTGAGGCCGAGCTGTTCTAGGCGGCGAAACTCCGGCCAGGTGGCCCAGTCACCAACGAGGTTTGAGTTTGCGAGGAGGACACGTGGTGCCCACTCGTGAGTTTGAAACACACCGACCGGCTTGCCCGACTGCACGAGCATGGTTTCGTCGTTTTTGAGGTGGGTGAGGGTCTTGACTATTGCGTCGAATGAGTCCCAGTTTCGAGCCGCCTTACCCGTGCCGCCATAGACAACTAGTTCACGTGGGTGCTCGGCAACGGCAGGGTCGAGGTTGTTGTGCAGCATACGAATGGCTGCCTCTTGTTGCCACCCCTGTGCGGTGATGGTCGAACCGGTTGCTGCGTGCAGTGGGTAATGTGCGTCATTGCTCATGAATAACATCCTAGGGTTCTGGCAGACTACTTTCTATGAGCCTCAAAGAAGATGCCAACTGGCCTAGAGCAGCGGCCTGGTTGAAGCCCGCCGATGGCACAAAACCTGACATTGCAATATTTGGAGTTCCGGCAAACACCACAAGTATCTCGGTTACCGGGGCAGACACCACACCGGCAGCCATTCGCGATGCCCTGCAGCGCTACAGCCTGCAATCCTCAGCCGGCGACCTCGGCACGCTTGTAGCTCGAGACTTTGGTGATATCGAGAACCCGGATCGCAACGAAGACGAAACAGCAACCCTCGCCGAGCGCCTAACCAACGAAGCAAGGCTTTCGGTTGCTCTCGGTGGCGATAACTCGATCACCTTCGCCGTCGCGAAGCACCTGCAAGGTGGCCTAATCACGTTTGATGCCCACCACGATATTCGTGATGGTGTTTCAAACGGCTCACCGGTGCGCCGGCTCATCGACGAAGCTGGCTTTGACCCAAAACGAATAGTTCAAATTGGCATCAACGACTTCTCGAACTCCCCCGAATACACCCGCCGAGCAAAAGCTCTTGGCATCACCGTGATCACCCGCGAAGAACTAGCCCGCAGAAGTCCAGACGATGTAATCGCGGAGGCACTTGAAATCGCTGGGCCAAACACTCACGTTGATTTTGACGTAGATGTCTGCGACAGGGCTTTCGTGCCTGCCTGCCCGGCAAGCGCGCCAGGTGGCATAAGTGCTTTCGAACTCAGAACGTTTGCCAACCTGGTGACTAGAAGCGCCTATGTTCGTAGCATCGACATCACCGAGATTGATGCATCGATGGACGCACCAGATCAGCGCACCATTCGGTTGGGCGCCTTGCTAATTCTCGAAGCCGCTAAGGGCCTACTGGGTAGGTAGTGCAGTGGGCAGCTTTGGAGCGAGAGTCGGGCCTTGCTTGAGAGTCCACTTACCGCCGCTATAGTCGAGCACGGTAACTGAAGTGTTTGAGATTGGTAGCGCCGTGTATTTCCCGGTGAGCAACTTAATCAGGTGTTTGATCACATAGCCGTGTGATGTGATCACAACGCTGCCACTTGAGTTTGCCGCAGCAACCGAAGCGACTCCAGCCAATATTCTTGCCTTGAAGCGCGTCCAGGTTTCAGTCTTCTTGGTTGGGTCTGCTGCGGCGAGCGCATCGAAGCGTTGAGCATCTGTGAATGACCCAAGCTTTGCAACCGTGGTCTTGAGCTGTTTCGCCTCGGCAGCCTGCGCAACCGAAACCGGCTTTTGATCGTAAAACCCAACTCCCCATTCCCTGAAACGAAGGTCGGTTTGGGTCGAAACCGGGTTTGAGTTTGCCGCCATAATCGCGTCGAGGGTTTGAACGGCGCGTACCGAGCCACTCGAATAAGCAGCCGCAAAAGTAACCGACTTGAGCCGAGCACCAATAGACGCCGCCTGCCTTGAGCCGAGCGAGGTCAGTGGCGTTGCCGACCAACCACTTTGCAAACCCGAAGCATTGTCGACCGACTGCCCATGTCGAATTAGGTAGACCACCAAATGCGATTGCGTGGCTTGGGCGATCTGGGCACCGGCGAGCGCGGCGAAAACCAACACCGTGGCTGTGAATACCCTGAGTATGCGCATAACTCGATTGTCCACCCAAAAGTGCGTGGTTGTATTGAATACGCCATGAGAAAACCTTCGAATATCCTGCGAGCCCTTCGTCGCCACGGCTTTGGAATTTTGCAAATTGTCGCAGACCGAATGGTGTGCGCCTTTGCCTCACGAGGCATCAAATTGAATCGCCAGATCACCATTGCTAGAGCAGCCGGTCGAATTTACCGCTTCAAAACCGCGGCGTCGGCCTGGGACAAAGTCCGACTCAACAGGCTTCGAAGCAAAGACCTTGAACTGATGTCTGCAGCGCTCCTAAAAACCTTGAGGTACCAAGACACCATCAATCTCGTCGAGTTCGCTACAAAGGTGGGTCGGACCTCGATTCACCTTGAGTTGGCTCGCACCGAAGCGCTTTGGCGCCTCAAAGATTCAGCGGGCGTAGAAGCTTCACGCGAGCGAGCCATCGCACTCATAGATAATCCAAGTCGAGCAGAGATCTCATTAATCAAAAACGATAATCAAGTAATCAACATCGCCTCGCGATTAGAGCTGCTTTGGATGACTGCACCAAACATTGATGAGATTAGGCGTCTAGCCGAAAATGTGCGGGTTGAAAAGAGCCCGAATCCAAAAGCATTTGTTTACTGGGACTCGGGTATCACAAATGCACCCAAGCTAGTAAAGACCTGTGTCAGCCAAATGCGTAAGGTTTACGGCTCCGAGCTTCAGGAGCTGAGCGAAGATGTTCTAGACGACTACCTCGATCCAGCGCCGCAGTTCAAAAGAGTGGCCAAGTTGTGGCCAGCAAACTATTCAGATGCCATTCGAGTGGGGCTCTTGGCCAGGCACGGTGGTGTCTGGTTGGATGCAACTCTGTATGTGAGCGAAAACAGCATCGGCAAGTACTTGAACTCGAATCTTTTCGTATTCGAATACAACGGCCCCCGCATCGCGTCCTGGTTTATGTCTGCGAAGGCTGGCAGCTACCAGGCTCGGCTCCTCTATGCAACGATGCTCGACTACTGGTCGCGAAACCGAAAACTGAAAAACTATTTCTTGTTTCACGATTTCTTCGAGGTCCTCTACCATCTCGACCCTCAGTTTCGTGAAGAGTTCGACTCGGCTACCCACCTAGATGCTCGGCCGAGTCTAGCCGGACACAACCTACTCTGGAAGCCGTTTGACCAAGATGCCCTCGACGCTGCCCTTGCCAAGCGACCTATCCAGAAACTCACCTATAAACCCGGCAAAAAGCCCCACGGCAGAGGCACGCTTTTCGCTGTGCTCAACCAACAGCCATAAACTGCTCACATGAGCATCTCAAGCGAACCAACAATCACATTCCTAGGTGCCGCTGGCACGGTTACCGGGAGCCGCTTCTTACTGACTTGTGGCGAAACAAATGTCCTGGT
>CANGNZ010000054.1 GCA_947455435.1 Microbacteriaceae bacterium | reverse complement strand
TGGCAATAGCCCGCGGTTAGCTAGGTCATAAACGGCTGGCATCAGCTTCTTGCGTGAAAGGTCGCCTGTCACACCGAAGATGATCAAGCCAGATGGGCCTGCGATTCGGTTGAGACGGCGGTCTTCTGGGTCACGAAGCGGGTTAACGCCTGGTGCGAGCTTTGCGGGGCTCATTTTTCTCCTTTAGCGAGCGGCGTTCGCGATGACCTTGAGGCCAGCGGTTACGTCACCGAGGGTGAGGGTTAGTACTGGGCGACCTAGCTCGGCTAGGACGTTGGCGTCACCGGCTGCCTGCGAGGCAATCAGTTCGCCGAAAGTGAAGTTGCGACCAGGTACAGCAATGTCGTTCTTGGCGCGAGCAACGATCTGAAGGTAGGCGCCGAAACGCGGGCCGCCCTTGTGGTACTGGCCGGTTGAGTGTAGGAATCGCGGACCCCAACCGAAGGTGACCGGGCGGCCGGTTGCCTTGGCAAAAAGGTCGCGAAGCTCGGCAGCCTCAGGGGAGTCAACGCGGTCAAGGTATGCCTGAACCGAAAGGTAACCGTCTGAAGGTAGCTCTGAGAGCAACTTAGCAACGGCACCAGCAACATCGGTAACACCTTCAAGCGAAAGAGCCGATGAGCGAACCTCAACGCTGCCATCTACAAAGGTTGGTTCGATTTCGGCATCACGCTGCTCGAGCATTGCGCGCGCAGCAATTTTGGCCGACTCAACATCTGGCTGGTCGAACGGGTTGATGCCGATTAGGCGGCTAGCAACGACGGTCGCGTATTCCCAAACCAAGAACTGGGCTCCAAGTGGGCCTGCAACGGCGACTTCGTCACCGGTTGCACTAACGCCATCAGCGACGATACGAGCAATCACCACGTCGTCAAGGCCGATCTCAGGGCTGTTGACATCGAGCACCACTGGCAAGATTCCCTTGCCGATTTTGCCGGTCGACTCTGCAATGAGCTGTTCAGCCCAGTCACCGAAACCAACGATCGAGGTGCCATCAGAAACGATGCCAACCTTGTCGCGAAAACCATTTGCGCTTGCCGTACGTGCGAGAGCAGCGCCGAGCACTAGGCCGGGGTTGGTCTCATCGTCGGCTGCAAGTAGCTCAGAAACTTCGCTAGCGTCGTTCAGAAGCTGCTGGATGTCAGCACCGGCAAGGCCCGAAGGCACGAGACCAAAAGCGGTTAGCGCGCTGTAGCGGCCACCGACGGTTGGGTCGGCATTGAAGATTCGATAACCATCTGCCTTTGCTGCAGCCTCCATTGGCGAACCTGGGTCGGTGACGATGACAACGCGGTCTGCCTTGTCGATGCCGGCTTCGGTGAAGGCCTTTTCGAAGGTGCGCTTCTGTGAGTCGGTTTCAACGGTAGAACCGGACTTAGATGACACAACGATTGCCGTGCGGTTGATGTCGCCGGCTAGTGCGTGACCAATTTGGTCGGCATCTGTTGAGTCAAGGACCACCAATTCGACACCAGCGGTCTGAGTAATTACCTCAGGCGCAAGCGAAGATCCGCCCATACCGCAGAGCACAAAACGGTTGACGCCTTTAGCCGCGAACTCATCGCGAAGAGCGATGATGCCGGCAACGAGCGCCTGCGAGTCAACAGCCGAGTTGACCCAGCCGAGACGAATCGAAGACTCTGCCTCGGCATCTTTACCCCAGAGGGTGAAGTCCTTTGCTGCAATTCGGCTGGCAACTTTGTCGTTGACCAGGTCTTGAATGTTTGCGGCAACCGCCGCTGCAGCCTTACCGGCTACCGAAACTGCTAGTGACAATTACTTTGCCGCCTCTAGTGCCTTGGCAACAGACTCGACTAGCTCGCCCCAGGAGATGATGAACTTCTCAACACCCTCGCGCTCAAGAAGCTCGGTGACGTCGTCGTAGTCGACACCAAGGGCCGAAACCGCAAGCAGAACCAAACGAGCGCTCTCGTAGTTGTTTGTGATCGAGTTTGCAGGGACGATTCCGTGGTCAAAAACGGCTTCCATAGTCTTTTCAGGCATGGTGTTTACGAGCTCTGGTGCAACCAATTCGGTGACGTAAAGCGTGTCCGAAAGCGCTGGGTCCTTGACGCCAGTTGAAGCCATTAGTGGGCGCTGCTTGTTTGCCCCTTCTGCTGCTAGGTCTGCCCAGTTTGCCTTGGCAAACTCCTGCTCGAAAACTTCGTAAGCAAGACGAGCGTTGGCAAGAGCGGCCTGGCTCTTTAGCGACTTTGCATCGCCGGTCCCGATTGCGTCTAGGCGGGCATTGATTTCGGTGTCAACGCGAGAAACGAAGAACGAAGCAACCGAGTGGATCTTCGAGATGTCGTGACCGTTAGCCTTTGCCTGCTCAACGCCGGCAATGTACGCAGCGATAACTTCGCGGTAACGCGCAAGCGAGAAGATCAGGGTGACGTTGACGCTGATGCCGGCTGCGATTACCTGGGTGATGGCCGAAAGGCCAGCCTTGGTTGCCGGGATCTTGATCATGACGTTTTCGCGGTTGACCTTGGCGAAAAGCTCTTTCGCCTGCTTGACGGTGCCTTCGGTGTCGTTTGCTAGGCCTGGCTCAACCTCGATCGAAACACGACCGTCGAAGCCTTTCGATTCTGCGTAAACGCCAGCGAAGATGTCGCAGGCGTCGGCAACGTCGCGAGTGGTTAGCTCGACGATTGCCTGCTCGGTTGATACACCGGCGGCAGCGAGTTCAGCAACCTGCGCCTCATAACCTTCGCCCTTAGAAAGAGCGCCTGCAAAGATTGTCGGGTTGGTGGTCACACCAGAAACCGAACGGCTGCTGATGAGGTCCTTGAGTCCACCCGAAACAATGCGCGAACGCGAAAGGTCGTCGAGCCAGATGCTTACGCCGTTAGCGGCTAGTTGAGCTAGGGGAGTAGTCATGATTCTTTTCTCTCTTCTTCTTTAGAGGCTATTTAGAACGTCTTTGGCGGTTGCGACAACAGCCTCGGTGGTGATACCAAATTCACGGAAAAGTGTCTGGTAGTCGGCCGATGCACCGTAGTGCTCGATCGATACGCTCTTGCCGAATGGGCCAACGTACTTCGACCAACCAAGAGCCAAGCCAGCCTCAACCGAGACTCGAGCCTGAACCTTGCTAGGTAGAACCTCTTCGCGGTATGCGTCAGACTGCTCGTCAAACCATTCAAGGCAAGGGGCAGAGACAACGCGAGTGGCAATACCGAACGCTTCGAGCTGTTCGCGAGCCGCAACGGCAAGCTGAACCTCAGAGCCGGTAGCGATCAGGATCAGCTTTGGCTTTCCGTTCGCTGCGTCGACCAAGGTGTAGGCACCCTTGGCGGTGTTTGACGCGTCTGCAAAGCCTTCGCCACGCTGGAACACTGGAATGTTCTGGCGGGTTAGTGCGATACCTGCTGGGCCCTGGCGACGCTCAAGAATGGTCTTCCAGGCGTAGGCAGTCTCGTTTGCGTCACCCGGGCGAACGATGTCCAGGTTAGGAATCGCACGAAGGGTGGCAAGCTGCTCGATTGGCTGGTGGGTTGGGCCATCCTCGCCTAGAGCCACCGAGTCGTGGGTCCAAACAAAGATCGACGGAACACCCATCAGAGCGGCCAAACGAACGGCCGGGCGCATGTAATCGCTGAAAATCAAGAAGGTTCCGCCGAATGCGCGGGTCTTGCCGTGCAAGACGATGCCGTTCAGGATCGAGCCCATGGCGTGCTCGCGAATACCGAAGTGGAGTACTCGGCCGTACTTGTTGCCCTTCCAGTCGTGGGTTGACCACTCGGCAGGAATGAACGAGGGCGCACCTTCGATGGTGGTTAGATTCGACTCGGCTAGGTCGGCAGAACCGCCCCAAAGCTCAGGCATTACCTTGGCAATGGCGTTGATTACCTTGCCGGAGGCCGAACGAGTAGAGATTTCGGTGCCTGATTCGAATACCGGTAGCGAGCCGGCAAGCTCTGCTGGAGTCTCGCCGGTTTCGACGCGGTCGAGGAGCTTCTTCTGCTCAGGGTTTGCAGCCGCCCAGTCGTCGAATGCCGACTGCCAAACCTTGCGGTTTTCGTTAGCAAACTGCTGGTAACCGCGGGTGTGCGCCAAAACCTCTGGAGCAACGTCGAACGATTTCTCTGGGTCAAAACCGAGGGCAACCTTGAGACCCGCAAGCTCCTCTGCGCCAAGCTTTGCGCCGTGAATCTTGCCGCTGTTCTGCTTGGTCGGCGAAGGCCAGCCGATGATGGTGCGCAGGCGAATTAGCGAAGGCTTGTCGGTTACTGCCTTGGCAGCCTGAATGGCGTTGTAAAGCTCTTCAACGTCTTCGACGTAGTTGCCAGTCTTCTTCCAGTCAACGGTCTGGACGTGCCAACCATAAGACTCGTAACGAGCCGAAACATCTTCGGTAAATGCGATGTCAGTATCGTCTTCGATCGAAATCTGGTTGCTGTCGTAGATTACAACGAGGTTGCCAAGCTTTTGATGACCAGCTAGCGAGGCTGCCTCAGAGGTAACGCCCTCCTGCATGTCGCCATCGCCGGCGATGACGTAAACAAAGTGATCAAACGGGCTGGTGCCAGTGGCGGCGTTCGGGTCGAACAAACCGCGCTCGTAGCGTGCGGCGTAGGCAAATCCAGTAGCCGATGCAAGGCCCTGACCAAGAGGTCCGGTGGTGATTTCGACGCCCTTGGTGTGGCCATACTCGGGGTGACCAGGTGTCGCCGAACCCCAGGTGCGAAGCGCCTTCAGGTCATCAAGTTCCAGGCCATAACCGTGCAGGAACAGCTGGTTGTAAATGGTTAGCGAAGAGTGGCCAACCGAGAGAATGAAGCGGTCGCGGCCAAGCCAGCGGTCATCGCTTGGGTCATGGCGCATCACTTTGTTGAACAAAAGGTAGGCAACCGGGGCAAGGCTGATCGCGGTTCCAGGGTGGCCGTTGCCAACCTTTTCTACTGCGTCTGCGGCTAGAACACGTGCGGTGTCTACTGCCTTTGAGTCAAGGTCGGTCCACTGGAATGCTGACAAGGCAGCTCCTTATTTCTAGGCGTGCTGGTGCACGCTCGCTGTTTTTGTAGATTGGGCAACGTCGCCGAAAGATGGTGGCTTTGCCACCTAAGAAGTCTACACCGCGACAGGTTTAACTCTTGGGGAATAACGCGCCATTTCACTGATTTAGACTTAATCGAACATGACCTCAAAAACCGAACCCAAGCGCGGCCTGCTTTCTAAAGCAAAGGCCTACCTTGCGCTAACCAAACCGAGAGTCATCGAGCTTCTCCTGATCACCACAGTTCCGACCATGATCCTGGCCAAACAGGGCTTGCCGAGCTTATGGCTAGTTGTTGCCACGCTCGTTGGTGGGGCATTTTCGGCCGGTTCGGCTAATGCCTTTAACTGCTACATCGATGCAGACATAGACAAAATCATGGGGCGCACCAAGAACCGACCCCTGGTTACGGGGGAACTCACGAAGCGCGAGGCGCTGGTTTTCGCTTTTGTTGTTGGAGCACTATCTGTTGCTTGGCTCTGGGTCACCACTAACTTCTTGGCAGCGATGCTATCGCTTAGCGCAATTCTGTTTTACGTGCTGGTTTACACGCTTCTTCTCAAGCGTCGAACCCCGCAGAACATTGTTTGGGGTGGCGCCGCTGGGGCAATGCCGGCGCTTATCGGCTGGGCGGCTGTGACCAACGATTTGAGCGTTTCGGCTTGGTTGCTCTTTTTGATCATCTTCTTGTGGACTCCGCCGCACTACTGGCCACTGTCGATGCGCTACAAAGACGACTACGCCGCGGCCGGGGTGCCTATGCTCCCGGTTGTTCGGAGCCCGCAGGTCGTTGGCGTGCAGATCGTGCTCTACTCCTGGGCGCTTGTCGTTTCGACACTTCTACTGATACCGGCTTCAGGTCTTGGCTGGATTTACACGATTTCTGCAGCTCTAAGCGGAGGCTGGTTCTTGTTTGAAGCAACTTTGCTTTACAACTCAAGCAAAGCCGGTGAAGTAAAAACGCCAATGCGCCTTTTTCACGGTTCGATTACTTACCTGACGGTGCTTTTTATCGCGATCGCGGTGGACCCACTGATTCACTTGCCGCTTTACTAGGAGACTTTTATCTCCTCAAGGCGAGCGAGCGCCTCGGCACGTTCAAGAGCGTGATCGACAATTGGTGCCGGGTAGCCACCAGATAGACCACTCAAAAGCAGCCAGGGCTCGTGAACTTCTTTGCCTGAAATTGCACGTAGTTCTGGTACGTATTTGCGCACGTATTCGCCATTCGGGTCGAACTTATAGCCCTGCATCACGGGATTAAAAACGCGATAATACGGCGATGCGTCGGTTCCACAACCGGCTGTCCACTGCCATCCGTGTGAATTCGATGCAACATCAAAGTCGGTCAGGTGCTGCTCGAACCAACGCGCGCCATGCTGCCATTCGATGTGCAGGTCTTTCACCAAGAACGAGGCCACGATCATGCGGACTCGGTTGTGCATCCAACCCGTTGTGAGCAGCTGGCGCATACCTGCATCGACCATCGGGAACCCAGTCTTGCCCTGCTGCCAGGCTTCGAGTTTGGTTTGATCGTTGTCGTAGCGCATCTTGGCAAAACGCGGTTCGTAGTAACCCTCAACGGTGTGTGGGTTGTGCCACAGAACATCGGCATAAAACTCTCGCCAGGCGAGCTCTTTCATGAACGTGATCTCGCCCTGAGAATCACCCAGCTGAGCCAGAAGGGTGCGGGGGTGCACCTCGCCGTGCGCCAGCGCGTGCGAAAGGTGTGAGGTTCCGCTCAGGTCGGCACGATTACGGTCTTCGTTGTAATTGCTCAGTGCCCGACCTTTGAAGCGGTCAAAGGTGCGCATTGCAAAGTCTTCGCCGACCTTGACTTCAGGGCCACTCGGAAGTTCGCCGCCGTGAGCCGAAAGCCAAGTAACACCAGCCGGTGCATCAAACGGTGACTCCCAGCCCTTTTCAAACCAGGCCTTGAAGAAAGGCGTGTATACGCGGTAGGGAGTTTCGTCTGGTTTGCGAACCGAACC
>CANGNZ010000053.1 GCA_947455435.1 Microbacteriaceae bacterium | reverse complement strand
AGACTGATCTGGCTGACCCTTTGAAGAAACGCGGACGCCATTGATGTAGACATCGATGTCGTAAGGATCAAAAGCGGCCGAAGTGGTGCCAACGGCAGCCAAGATTCGACCCCAGTTGGGGTCGTTGCCATAAATTGCCGCTTTGAAAAGGTTGTTGCGGGCGATCGAACGACCAACCTCAACAGCGTCTTCTTCGCTCGCCGCGTTGACGACCTCAATCGAAATATCGTGGCTCGCCCCCTCGGCGTCGGTGAGCAACTGCATGGCTAGGTCGTGGCAAACCTCGGTTAGAACAGCGGTGAATTCTTCGAGGCTCGGGGTAACCTGCGCTGCACCAGAGGCCATGAGCGTGACGGTGTCGTTGGTCGACATGCAGCCGTCTGAGTCGAGGCGGTCGAAGGTTAGGTTCGTTGCGCTACGAAGCGCCTGGTCGAGCTCTGCGGGGGTTAGCGCCGCATCGGTGGTTACTACAACCAGCATCGTTGCAAGGCCCGGTGCAAGCATGCCAGCACCCTTAGCCATGCCGCCAACTGTGAAGCCTTGACCGGTTGCGACCGCCTGCTTGAAGACCGAATCGGTTGTCATGATTGCCTCGGCGGCGGCTGGGCCACCGTCTTCGTTGAGTTCTTTCGCGGCTTCTGCGACACCGGCAAGTACCTTTTCACGGTCGAGCTGGTCACCGATCAAACCCGTCGAACAAACCAGGACGTCGCCCGATGAAACTTCAAGCGCTTCAGCTACAGCCTCTGCGGTTGCGTGCGTGGTCTGAAACCCTTGAGCACCCGTGTAGCAGTTGGCGCCGCCGCTATTTAGCACTACCGCCTCGAGCAGGCCGTCCTTGATTACTTCTTTGCTCCAGAGCACCGGGTTTGCCAAAGCGCGGTTGCTGGTGAAAACCGCTGCCGCACTCTTGATAGGCCCAACGTTTTGCACCAGTGCAAGATCTGGGTTGCCAGACTTCTTGAGCCCAGCCCTAACGCCAGAGGCCAGAAAACCTTTTGCTGCTGTAACACTCACGGGGCAACTCCGTTCACGGTTAGACCGGCGTCTTCGGGGAGCCCGAGAGCGATGTTGAGCGACTGAATCGCCGCGCCCGCGGTGCCCTTAACCAGGTTGTCGATTGCACTGACAACCACAACACGGTTTGCGTGTGCGTCAACGGTCACGCCGATAAGACAGGTATTTGCGCCAAGGGTGCTTGAGGTGGACGGGTATTCACCATCTGGCAGCACTTTGACGAACTTCTCGCCAACGTATGCGGCTTCGAGCGCCTTACGGGCATCGCCAGCCTTGAGGGTGGCTGTGTTTACCGCGAGGATTCCACGAGACATTGGCACCAGCACCGGCGTGAACGAAACCTTGACTTCGCTACCCGAGGCCTTGGCCAGGTTTTGCTCGATCTCAGGCGTGTGGCGGTGAACCCCACCAACGCCGTAGGCGTTTGCCGAGCCAGAAACCTCGGACGCTAGCAGGTTGGCCTTGAGCGTGCGGCCGGCTCCGGAGGTGCCAACCGAAAGCACGCTAACGATGTCGTCAAGCTCGATGACGCCCGCTTGGGCAAGTGGTGCGAGAGCAAGAGTGATTGCGGTTACGTTGCAGCCTGGCACGGCGATGCGCTTGGCGTTTTTTAGCAGCTCGCGCTGCTTTGAACCATCGCTGTGAACCAACTCGGGCATACCGTAAGTCCAGGTGCCCTGATGCTCGGTGCCGTAAAACTTGACCCATTGCTCAGCCGATTCGAGCCTGAAGTCGGCTCCGCAATCTAGGACGATCTGGTCGGCACTAAGCCAAGAAGCCACCTCTGCTGAGGTGGTGTGCGGCAAGGCTAGAAAAACAATGTCGGCTTTGGCCAGGTTTGCGGGTGTGGTTTCGAGAAACACGAGATCGGTGAAGTCGCCAAGGTGAGGGTGCAGCGACCCAACGGTTGCACCGGCATTGGAGTTTGCAGTGGCCGCGACGAGTTTTAGTTCGGGGTGTTCTGCGACTAAACGCAGTAGCTCTCCCCCGACGTAACCGCTTGCACCTGCGATGGCTACAGTCTTCATGGTTTCTCCTGCTTTAGGCGCGGATAGTAGCGCCGAAGCGCTCGTTAGCTAAAGCGACGGCCCTGTCGCGGGATTCTGATGCCTCAACTTGAGTGAGCGTTCGATCTTCTGCCCTGAAGCGAAGCGAGAAGGTCAGTGACTTCTTGCCTTCGGAGATGTTGCTGCCGCGGTAGTCCTCAACGAGACGGATGTGCTCAAGAAGTTCGCCCGCACCTTCGACGATCGTTGCCTGCAAGCTGGCTGCCGGAAGGTCGGCGTCGACCAGAAGTGAGAGGTCCTGAGTTGCAGCAGGCATGACCAAGATTGGGTTTGCTTGGCGAACACCGGTTGCAGCGGCATAGAGAACCTCTAGGTTCAGCTCGGCTGCTGCCACACGACGCGGCAGGTCGCAGTCTGCGGCGAGTGCCGGGTCAAGTTCACCCGCGAAACCAACGTGGTTGCCGTCGACTAGAAGCTCAGCGGTGCGACCAGGGTGGAAGCCCTTAGGTTGGGCGGCCTTGAGCTCGAGCTCCACACCGATTGCCCGAGCAACCAGTTTTGCAGCTTCAATCGCATCGGAATAGTCGTATGCCGCAGCAGGAATGTTGGTCTGCTGCTTTACGCGCTCACCGGTAAGCAAAAGTGCAAGGTGGTGCGGCTGCTGAGGAATAGTCGCCTGCAAAGCTGCAAGAGTGCCATCGGTTGGGCGCTCGACACCAGAAGGTAGCGGGTCGGTGCCAGTGATCTTCTCGGCAGGCAAGAAAACGGCGCCCTCCTCAAAGATTGCAATGTCGATCAGACCACGAGAAAGGTTGCGCTTTGCGGCCTCGATAAGCCCTGGCAGCACGCGAAGACGCATCTGCGAAGACTCCTCTTGCAAGGCGTTGGCAAGCTTCACGAAAGGTAGCCCTTCGGTGAACCATTGGTTTTGCGCCTCAGAGAAGAACGGGTAAGTCAAAACCTCGGTGTGGCCAGAGCCGACCAAAGCCGAAAGAGCTTGGCGGCGCTGACGCTGACGCAGGGTTAGGCCTCGCCCAGGAGGCGCGACCGGTAGGCGCGAAGGAATCTCGTGGTAACCGATGATTCGAGCCACTTCTTCGGCGAGGTCGGTCTTGTGAGTGATGTCTGGGCGCCAAGAAGGAGCAATGACCTCGAAGCCACCATCGACAACCGCGACGACGCAGCCGATCTCGGTGAGGACCTTCGAAATCTGTTCTTGGGTGTATTCAACGCCAACCAAAGAGGTGGTGAAATCGAGGGGCAAGAAAATCGCCTCGGCAGGGGCAACGTTGTTTAGGTCGGCGCCAAGTGAATCGGCTGCTCCCCCAGCGTGAACTTCAAGCAGTTGAACCACGCGAGCCGCAGCGTACTCGGCAACTCTGGTGTCGACACCGCGCTCGAAACGCTTAGATGCCTCGCTGCCAAGCTTGTGGCGGCGAGCGCTTCTGGCAATAGTTACTGGGTCAAAGTGCGCTGCCTCAACGAGCACGTTGACGGTGCTGTTGGTTACCTCCGTGGTTTCGCCACCCATCACACCAGCAAGACCGATTGGCCCTGACTCGTCGGTGATCAAAAGATCTTCCACATCGAGCGCGCGAGGCTGGCCATCTAGAGTGACAAGCTTTTCGCCGGCGTTTGCGCGACGAACCGTGATGCCGCCCTGCAACTTGTCAAAGTCGTAGGCGTGAGTCGGCTGCCCTAGTTCGAGCATTACGTAGTTCGTGATGTCGACGACGAGCGAGATTGAACGCATGCCGGCAAGCTTTAGGCGCGCCACCATCCAAGGTGGGGTCGGGCGGGTTGCGTCAACGCCGGTGACATGGCGAGCCACAAACCGATCGCAACCAACCTTGCCGCGAATGCCGGCTGGGTCATCGATTGTGACACTGAATCCGTTGCCGGTTTCGGGGTGTGCGTTGCCGATTGGGTCCTTGAAATCAACACCCGTTGCGTGCGCGTATTCGCGAGCAATACCGCGAATCGAGAAGCAGTAACCGCGATCAGGAGTCACGTTGACTTCGGCAGCCGAATCATTCAACGAAAGAAGCTCGAGTGCGTCGGTGCCAACCTTGGGGTCGAGGCCGATTTCACCGAGGCGCAGAATGCCTGCGTGGTCTTCGCTCAAACCCAGTTCGCGACCAGAAGCCATCATGCCGTCTGAGATGTGACCGTAGGTGCTGCGCGCAGCGATTGCGAAGTTGCCAGGCAAAACTGCACCCGGGAGGCAAACGACGACTTTGTCGCCGACTTCGAAGTTTGAGGCACCACAGACGATGCCTCGGACGTCCTCGCCGCCATCGGCGGCCTTAGAGCCCTCAGGAGCTACGCGAACTTGGCACCAGCGAATGGTTTTGCCATTCGACTGAGGCTCCGGTGTGAACTCTAGGACCTGGCCAACAACTACGGGGCCGGAAACCGAGAAGCCGTGCGCGCCTTCTTCTTCGAGACCAACCTTGACAAGTTCGGCCATAACCGAGTCGGGAGTGGCATCGCCAGGTAGATCAACGTATTCGGCAAGCCAAGACAGTGGGACCTTCATTAGAGCGACACCCCAAACTGCTGAGAGAAGCGAACGTCAGACTCGACCATGTCGTGCATGTCGAGAACGCCGTTGCGGAACATCAGCGTGCGCTCGATGCCCATGCCAAAGGCGAAGCCCTGATAAACCTCTGGGTCGATGCCGGCGGCCTTCAAAACGTTTGGGTTCACCATGCCGCAGCCACCCCACTCGACCCAGCGTGCGCCGCCCTTGGCGTTCGGGTGCCAAACGTCGAGCTCGGCAGAAGGTTCGGTGAACGGGAAGAACGAAGGGCGAAGGCGAATCTGAGCCTCTGGGCCAAACATGATTCGTGCGAAGTGCTCGAGGGTGCCACGAAGATCGGCCATGGTCAGGCCCTTGTCGATGGCTAGACCCTCGACCTGGTGAAATACCGGTGTGTGCGTGGCATCTAGTTCATCGGTGCGAAACACGCGACCGGGGCAAAGCACGTAAACCGGCAGTTCGCGCTCGAGCAGCGAACGAACCTGCACCGGCGAGGTGTGAGTGCGAAGAACCAGGTGCGACTCGACCGGCTCGACGAAAAAGGTATCTTGCATCGCGCGCGCAGGGTGGTCGGCGTCAAAGTTGAGTGCGTCAAAATTGAACCACTCGCTCTCAACCTCAGGACCTTCGGCGATCTCCCAGCCCATGCCAACAAACACATCAGAAATCTGATCCATCAGAAGCGAAAGTGGGTGACGGCCACCGATTGGTAGTTTCGTTGGAGCCGCGGTTACATCCACGGCTTCAGCCGCCAACTTTGCACGTTCTTCTACTGCGGCCAACACGGCTTCGCGAGCTGCGAAAGCCTGGTTCAACCGACCGCGCGCTGCGCCGATTAGCGCACCTGCCTCGGCCTTGAACTCGTTTGGCATGTTCTTGATCGTGGCGTTCAACTGAGAAATCTCAGACTGCTCGCCAACCGTGCTCTGACGCGATGCGCGCAGAGCGGCTAAGTCGGTCGCAGCAGCGATTGCAGCAAGAGCTGAATCGACTACCGGGTCGACTACTGATGGGTTGATCGGATTGCCAGACATAGGCTTCAATTCTACCGATTAGGCGTTCTGAGCGAAGGCAGACGCGTACAAGCAAATGCTCGCGGCGGTTGCCAAATTCAGGCTTTCGGCGGCACCGTAAATCGGCACACCAACCTGACGATCTACCAGCTCTAGCGTCTCAGGCTCGAAACCCCAGGCTTCGTTACCGAACAGCCAAGCGGTTGGCTTGGCTAGGACCTCGCTACCAACCTTTGAAAGCTCGTCGCCGCCACCATTGGCTGCAAAGACCTGCAAACCGGCAGCTTTGAGTGCATCAATCGTTGCCTCGAGGTCGGCGTCGATTACCAGCGGCAAGTGAAAAAGCGAGCCGGTGGTTGAGCGAACAACCTTCGGGTTGTAAACGTCGACAGAGTTGCTCGTGAAGATCACGGCATCGGCACCAGCGGCATCGGCGGCACGAAGAACTGTGCCAGCATTACCCGGGTCGCGGATGTTGCTCAATAGCGCAACCATGCGTGGCTTTGAGGCGATTACCGCATCGAGTGACACATCGAGTTGCTGACATACGGCGACAACACCTTGGGGGCTGGTGGTGTCGCTAAGCGCCTTCAAAACAGTCTCCGTGACCAGCTGAACTTCGATGCGGGCGGCCTTGGCGCGCTCGACGAGCTCAGGGTAACGAGCAACGGCTTCTTCGGTTGCGTAAAGTTCGACGATAAGTTTCGGGCGGTCGAGCGCCTCTTTTAGTCCTTGGGGTCCCTCAAGCAGAAAGAGCCCGGTCGTTGACCGGGCATCTTTCTTGGTTAGCTTGGCAACCCCGCGGACCTTATTGGCCTTGGGATCATCTAGCAAGAGACTAGGCGACCTTCGGTGCCGAGGTGTCTGCCGGAAGAGCTGCCTTAGCCGAAGCAACGAGGCTTGCGAAAGTCTTAGGCTCGTTGACCGCTAGGTCAGCAAGAATACGACGGTCGACTTCGATGCCAGCAAGGTTTAGACCCTGGATGAAGCGGTTGTAGGTCATGCCGTTGGCGCGCGATGCAGCGTTGATGCGCTGGATCCATAGGCGACGGAAGTTGCCCTTCTTGTCTTTACGGTCGTTGAACGCGTAAACAAGCGAGTGCAGCTGCTGCTGCTTTGCCATGCGGTATAGACGTGAACGCTGACCACGGTAGCCCTGTGCACGTTCAAGGATTGTGCGGCGCTTCTTATGAGCGTTAACCGCATTTTTTACTCTTGCCATTTTTTATACTCCTCTAAATTCTTGGGTCGACTACTTGCCGAGCTGCTTCTTGATGGTCTTGAAGTCAGCTGCCGAAACGACCTGGTCCTGGTTGAGGCGACGGGTACGACGGCTCGACTTGTACTCAAGGTTGTGGCGCATGTTGATCTGCTGCTTCATGAGCTTGCCGCTACCGGTGAAGCGGAAACGCTTCTTAGCGCCAGAGTGGGTCT
>CANGNZ010000052.1 GCA_947455435.1 Microbacteriaceae bacterium | reverse complement strand
TAGAAGTCGAACCACTCACCACTTGGCAGGTAGACGGAGCGCGAGGTTTGGCCGGGCTCAATGATTGGGGCGACAAGGAGGTTTGGGCCAAACAGGTATTGGTCGTCAATGTCGCGAACGTTTGGGTCCCACTGGTCGTTGTAGATCAGAGGCTCTTGAACCGGGGCTCCGGTTTCAGAAGAAATGACAAACGATGAGTAGATGTAAGGCAGCAGTCGGTAACGCAGCTTGAGGGCTTCACGGGCATAGCCGAGAACCTCTTCACCGAACGACCAAACGTATTGGTCGATGGTGTTGATAACCGAGTGGACACGAGCAAACGGCGTAAGGGCTCCGTACTGAATCCAGCGGGTGTAGAGCTCGGGGTTGGTGTCTTCGGCAAAGCCGCCGATGTCTGCACCAACGAAAGATTGACCCGAGATCGAAAGCCCGGCGCCCATCGGAATGCTCAACCACAGGTGATCCCAGCGCGACATGTTGTCGCCCATCCAGTTAGCTGCGTAGCGCTGGATTCCGGCGCTGCCGGCGCGGCTGAGCACGAAGGTGCGCTTGTTTGGCATTGCCTTGAGCAGACCCTCGGTGGTTCCCATCGCCATGAGCATCGCGTATTGGTTGTGGAATCGCTCGTGCTCGAATTGCCCGCGGTCAAAGCGCATCGGCAACGGGTCTTTATCACCCGTGGCGGGTTCGTTCATGTCGTTCCAGATGCCGGCTAGGCCGCTCTTGACGTGCTCGGCGTTTCGCTCGCCCCACCATTCACGAGCCTGCTCGTTTGCGAAGTCGGGGAACGCGGTGTCGCCCGGCCAGACCTGGCCGATGTACGTGTCGCCTGCTTCGGTGATCGCAAAAATCTGCTTCTCGAGTCCATCGTCGTAAACCTCATAACCCGGGTCTTCTTTAACACCTGGGTCGATGATGGTGATCACCTTCACGCCCTGGTCTTCGAGGCGCTTTAGCATCGCAGGGGCGTCTGGATACCTGTCTTTGTTCCACGTGAAAACGCGATAGCCATCCATGTAATCGATGTCTAGCCAGAAAGCGTCAAGAGGCACATCAATCTCGCGATACTTGGCGACTAGGCGCTCAACATCGTCTTGGTTATAGCCGAACCAACGGCACTGATGAAAACCGAGAGACCACAACGGTGGCAAAGCTGTTCGGCCAGTCAAGGCTGTGTATTCGTTCAAAATCGTTGCCATGTAAGGGCCTGCGAAAACGTATTCGGTGTACTGACCGCCGCCGAAATGAATCGTGTACTCGTCGTCAGCACTGAAGTTGTAATAGCCGCGATAACCGTTATCAATGAACGAGGCACTGATGTCGCCTTCATCGGCATCTTGGTGATAGAAAAAGGGGATGCTCACGTAATAGGGGTCAAACTCGGTGCTCGTGTTGTCTGCTCGTGGGTCACCCTTGGCGTATTGCTCGGTGAACTCGCCCGAGGCCGTCGGGTTCAAAACATCCGTGTTCCAAAGAGTGAAGTCTCGACCTCGGCGGTTGAATGTGCCAGTCTTTTCGCCAAGCCCATAAATCGGGTCGTTCTTTCCAAGCATTCGGCGAATTACAAACGATTCACCTTCGGTGGCATACGACCAAGCACCCGTTTCGTCACGCAAGGTTTCGAAAACCGTCGAGCCGTCTTCGCGATATGCATCGATCGAGAAAGGCTGGTGGGTTAGCTGAATGGTCAGAGCGCTACTTGCGACCTTAGTCACACCGTTCGACTCGGTCACCTTGAACGCAATGCGACCTAGGAGGTTCAGCTCCTCAACTAGAGCAAAGGTTGGCTTCTCGTCAAAGCTGCCGCCCCGGCTGATCTTGATTCGGGCCACATCCTTGAAAACGAAGTCGATACGAAGTTGTTCATCGCCCAGCTCGGCAATGATGCCGTTCTTGGTCTTTTTGACTTGGCCTAGAGCGCCAGGGAGTTGGTAACTGTCGAAGTTCATTCTTAGAGCGTAACCAACGCGGCGAGACTAAGCAGCCGACTCGGCCGCCTTTTCGTCAGCAAAGGCTTTACCGTAGCGAATGACATCAGGCGCAAAAATCAAAACGATGACGGCCGAGAGAATCGCGCTCACAAACAAAACTGGGCGAACGGTGAACGCGGTTATGGCAATACCCGAAAGAACAATGCCAAGCGTGCTGCCGGTCTGAATGATTGCTCCGATGGCGGCGTTCACGCGTCCGAGCATTTCTTGAGGCGCGCGGGTCATGATGATGCTGATCGCGTAGGCATTCAAGATTGAGTTGCCGACACCGGTGACAAAAGCCAGGGCGATGGCCACCCACCAGTGCGGGGCCAGTGAAAAGCCGAGAATGGCGAGCACGAGAATCGAAATACCCACAATTACCGCCATGGCATGAAACTTTTTGTTCAGTTTGATCGCGGCGGTCAGTAGAGCACCAATGATGCTGCCGGCAGCAAACATCGCTCCAACGATTCCATAAATCAGGTCGCTGGCCTTCAGCTCATCTTTAACCAAGAACACTTCGCCAACATTGAAAGAACCGAGCGCGATGATCAAAACACCAACTAGGACAACCAGTGCGCGAATTAGTCGGTCGCTAAAGACAAAGCGCAAACCGGCCATGGCACTTAGTTTTTCACCGGCCTCGTGCTTCACCGCTGGCCGATTGAGGTTGATTCCCACAAACACCATCGCGAGCAACCAAAAGCTGAACGCGTCGATGATGAATGGCCAGAAATAGCCAGAGGTTGAAACCAGGATTCCACCAAGCGCAGGGGCAAACAATGTGCCAAATGAAGCCATCGACTGCATCAAACCGGTGACCCGTGGCAGGTCTTCAGGAGTAGTGAAAGTAACTTCTACCGCCTGCATTGCTGGGCCAACCAGGGTGCCGGCCGATGCGGTGATCAAGAGGGCAATCGGAGTCCACCAAACGGGTAGACCCATGGCAAGAGACGCCGAACTGAGCCCCATGACGGCAAGTGCTGGAATAACGACTTGGCGCGAAGAAAACTTATCGGCAACCAAGCCAGAGATCGGTGCCATGAAGATGCTCGGCAAGCCGAACGCGAGAAGATAAACCGAGACTCCGCCAGCTCCAACGGTGTCTTTGTCGCGCAAAATCACCGCAAATGTTGTTAGCGCGCTACCCAGCCACGAAAGCGCGCCGGCAGTCGAAAGTACATAAAGTTTGCGCCAAGGTGTTTTCATCTTTGGTTAGCCTATCGGCAGTTACATTCCGTACTGCGGGTTTAGAAATAGAAAGAACATGTAGCCAGCGAATGGAACCAATACGATGGCAAAAGCCTTCCATGCGGTTCGACGCCAAGCCACCTTCGAGGTTTTGGCAAAATCAAACCAAGAAAATGCCGCCACAATCAAAGAAATGACGGCGAAGGTTATGTAGCCGAACAGAAAAATACTGACAAGACCCATCGGCGTAAGCACCGGAACAATCAGATTGAACCAGCGATACTTTCTAAAGTTGTTTGCCCAACCTTGGCGGGGCTTCCAATCATTGGTGTCTTGCTCAGTCACGAAAAGTTACCTTGAGCCTTCTGAAGTCTTATTTGGCCCAGCGGCGACGAGTGGTTACCAATGCAGCACCAGCAGCGATCGAACCGAGACCAATCAGCATCGAAGAATCCCAGCCTGAGCCAGTTTCGGCCAACGTGGCCTTTGGTTGCCAAACAGCTGCGGCAAAACCGTCTGCTCCCGCTGCATCAGCAACAGGCTCGAGCCCACTCGGCCAGCTGATGTCAACAACCACGTTCGCACCTGCGCCAGGCGCCCTTGACGGAAGTGTTGCTGGCATGGCGATGAGTTTTCCGCCTGCGCCAAATTCTTGATTAAACGAAGCGAACAATGTCGAGGCTTGTTGCCCGTTTGAGTCGGCGGCAGCTAGCGAAGGGTTTACCCCTGGCGCTGGCACGCACTCTTCACCGGCTCGCGAGGTGGTGTTGCCACCAGCACCATCGCCAACACCGATGTAGTCGAAGGTGTTGCCTTGGAAGAGGCAATAGATAGCCCCTGTGCCTTTAGCACCACCTAGAGCCGAAGCAAGGATCGAGCCTTTAGAGATCGTGGACGATTGGCCATCATCAGGAGCACCTAAAAGTGACGAAGCGCCTCCCGCACCAACAGTTATAGCGAAAGTCTCATTGGGTGACGCCGAACTGAAGTCGGCATAAGTAACTTTGCCGCCACTGCCTGCGTAACCGATGTTGACAGGACTGCCGCCAACAGGAGCACTGTGGCTCGTGCCGCCACCGCCACCGACCAACAAGACAGAAAGACCCGCCACGGATGCAGGGGTTGTGAAACTATAGGTGCCCGGTGTCGAAAAGGTCAACTTGCACAGATTGCCGGCAAAGGTGAGCGTTGCACCTGCTGGCGCTGTGCCGCAGTCAGCAAGCGTGAAAGCCTGAGCTGGGGTTGCTAGAAAGGCCGAACCAAGCCCAATTATCGCGATTCCAAAACCGCTAACGGTTTTCTGCATTCGAAACCTATTTGGCCCAACGGCGACGTGTGGTTACCAATGCAGCACCAACGGCGATGGAAGCCAAACCAAGAATCGCTGAAGTGTTAGAACCCGAACCGGTGTCGGCCAACGCAGCCTTTGGTTCTTTAGGGAGCTGCCAAACAATGGCGGCGAATCCGTTTGCTCCCGCGTCATTTGCAACCGGGACCGGAAGTCCTGTGGTGTCGACGCTAACCAGGACATCTGCACCAGCACCCGGAGATTGGGTCGGGAGAGCGTTTGGGTGGCCGATCAGCCTTCCACCTGCGCCAAATTCCTGGTCGACAACTGCAAGCGACTGCGGCGCCGGTACTCCGGCGGAGTCGGCAGCACCGAAGGCAGGATTGATGCCAAGGACTGCGCGGCAAGGCTCACCGGCACGCGAGGGAGTTTGGCCGGCAGCGCCGTCGCCCACACCCGTGTAGTCGTTGGCTCCCTCAAGGTAGCAATATGATGGTGCGTTAGCCCAGATTCCTTTGCCGCCACCGACAGCTGTCGAAATGGTTGACCCGATAGTCATGGTTGTTGATGAACCGTCGTTTGGTGTTCCAACATTCGATGACGAACCGCCGGCACCGATAGTGATTGCAACGGAGTCTTCACCGGTGCTTGAACTTAGGTCGACGTAGGTAACTTTGCCGCCGCTACCCGCATAGCCTGCGTTCTGACCATTCTGCGCATTGTCGATCCAGTCAGCACCGCCACCGCCACCAACAAGAAGCGCGGCGAGTCCGGCAACCGCTTTAGGGGTTGTGAAGTTGTAGGTTCCAGGAGCTGAGAAAGTGAGCTGGCAAACATTGTCAGTTAGCGTGATGGTTCCACCTGCCGGCGCGGTGCCGCAGTCAGCGAGTGTGTGCGCCATGGCTGGGCTTGCTAGAAATGACGACCCAAAGCCGATGATTGCGACTCCAAGAGCGCTTGCTGTCTTCTTCACTGGTGTTCCCCTTCAGAGATTTCTAAACCTAGATTTAGTCTAGGTGCTGCACGAGTTTGGCGAGTTCTGTGCGATCGACCTTGTCTAGTTTGTTACGTGGCAGTTTTTCGAGGCGAATCAGGTATTGAAAGTCCAAGTCGGGCAAAAACGCCTTCACCTGTTCGGTCAGTAGCTCGGGGATCGGCGGGAGCTTTGAAACGAAGGCAATCCCAATCTCGAGTTCACCGAATTCGTTGGTTGATTTGAAGGCGGCGACCTCGTCAAACATCTCAAGTCTTTGAAGCCAAACGTCTAGTTCGAGCAGGTTGAACTTGGCCCCACCAAGATTCACCAGGTCGTCGGTTCGACCAGAGAGCTCGAGTTCACCCTCGCCGGTCATGATTGCGAAGTCGCCCGGGTAGAACCAGCCGTCGATAAACCCGGTGGTCGTGCTATTGGTCTGAAGCCAATAATCGGCTGGCATTCCTGGCTTGCGGTAGCGGATGCGTCCGAGAGTGTTGGCAGAAACCTCTACGCCGTTGTCATCGACAACCTCAAAGTCGATGTCATCCACCGGTTTGCCGAGATTGTTTGGTGCCTGAGGCTTGAATTTGCCTCGAGTCACCGTGCCAACCTCGGTTGAGCCGTAGAGGTAGGTCGGGGTGATTCCAAACTGG
Organism: Microbacteriaceae bacterium; assembly: GCA_947455435.1. Taxonomy (GTDB): domain Bacteria; phylum Actinomycetota; class Actinomycetes; order Actinomycetales; family Microbacteriaceae; genus Rhodoluna. The sequence continues at coordinate 1,231 of CANGNZ010000052.1, read as the reverse complement.
GTATCGCTGCGGCGAACTGTTCGCAAATCAAGGAGGCTGCCAGCCACCTGAATGACTTCAAGCTTTGTCGCAAGTTTTTCATTTTCGGCGGCGTCAAGAAGATCTTTCAGCCTGGCGGGCGAACTCTTGATCGATCTAACGCCATGCTCGGCAATCAGTTCTAGATTGTTTTCTCCATTGGTTGCCGCGAAAAATGTTTGGCCGTTAAACACCGACCAGAAGAACGTTTGCATACCCGTCACAGTGTCTAGGCCAAGAAGCGACATAAAAGGCAAAGCGGGCATCCAGTTTTTGCGGGCAGAATCTGTTCGAGCAATGAGATTTTTGGCCGTGAAAGGCACCCCCTTTGGCACGCCGGTTGTTCCACTAGAAAACACCAGTCGAACAACGGCTTCGGGTTCGAGTTCGGCGACTTCGGTTGCGGGCGAAACCATGCCGAGGCTTTCTAAGAATGAGCCGTCAACAACGAGCCTGCGCCCCAAGTCAAAAAGTGTTGTCTGCTCGTCGGTGACCAAGAATTCGATCCGGTCTTTATATGAGCGCAGGACGGGCTTGGTTGCGCTGAGTGAGACAGCGCCAATTTGCATTAGTGAGAGTGCGACAAGGCACTCGATCTCGGGGTTCGCTGCGACACCAACGACCTGGCCCCGCTTGACTCCGCGAGCCAAAAGAGCCGAAGCTATCAATCGCACGGCAGAGGCTAGTTCGGCATAAGTAGTCGTGTATGAGGGTGAGGCTATGGCCAACTGCCCTGGCTGATTTTCAGCGTGGGCGAATAACTTGGCGATTGGGTTCACCGGTAAACCCTACCGAAGATAATTTGAAAGCTACAGCGTCCAGACTCCGACGATCTTGCCGTCCATGATGTTTACGACCATTCGCTTGGGGTCTGATTTTCCTCCAGGAGGGCCAGATGGGTAAAAATTAACGCCATCTTGCATTCCCACCAACAGCGTTAGCCCGTGCTTCTTTAGATACACCTTCGCCTCGGCAAGGGTCATGTCGTAGATGTTGTTACCCACTGGCAAATACTGCAGTCCCCCCTCAACCAAGGCTTTCTGGCGCGCTGCCACCAGTTTCTGATCAAGCGGCCCGTAGGTTATCTCGAAAGATAGGTCGTTCTCCCATCTCATCGAGGTGATCAGGTCGCCTTCGAAGTGGTAGCGCGTGAAGGTGCGGGTGGGTGATTGGTCGAAGGTGCCAAGGTCGTAGGTTTGCGAGTCGACCTTCT
>CANGNZ010000051.1 GCA_947455435.1 Microbacteriaceae bacterium | reverse complement strand
GACCTGCGTTGGTGGCAACGGCTAGGTCGGCAATGAAGTTGTCTTCGGTCTCGCCCGAGCGGTGAGAAATGATTGCCATCATGCCATCGCGCTGAGCTAACGAAACAGCGCCGAGGGTTTCTGTCAAAGTGCCGATTTGGTTAACCTTCACCAAGATGGCGTTACCGGCTTTTAGGTCGATACCCTTCTGTAGTCGAGCGGGGTTGGTCACGTAAAGGTCGTCGCCAACAAGCTGGACCTTGGCACCAAGTTCGGCAGTCATCTTGGTCCAGGCAGCCCAGTCGTCTTCGGCCAGTGGGTCTTCGATCGAAACCAGTGGGTATTTAGCAACGAGGTCGGTGTAGTAGGCAATCATTTCGTCGCTCGTGCGCTCGGCGCCTTCGAAGGTGTACTTGCCGGTTGCCTCTGAGTAGAACTCGGTTGCGGCAACGTCGAGGGCAAGAGCGATGTCTTTGCCCAGGGTGTAACCAGCTTTGGCAACTGCCTCAGCAATAAGGTCAAGGGCAGCGGCGTTGGTCGGAAGCTCAGGTGCAAAGCCACCCTCGTCGCCCAGGCCAGTGCTCAAGCCCTTGCTGTGTAGCAGGCTCTTCAGGGCATGGTAGACCTCAACACCCCAACGAAGTGCTTCGCTGTAGGTTTCGGCTCCAAGAGGAACAATCATGAACTCCTGGATATCGACGCCGGTGTCGGCGTGTGCACCACCATTGATGATGTTCATTAGTGGGACCGGTAGAACGTGTGCGTTTGGGCCACCGAGGTAACGGTAAAGCGATTGGCCGGTCGCTTCGGCTGCCGCGCGAGCGGTTGCAAGCGAAACACCCAAGATTGCGTTGGCGCCGATGCGCTCCTTGTTTGCGGTGCCGTCTACGGCAATGAGTGCTGCGTCAACTAGGCGCTGGTCTAGTGCGTCAAAACCAACTAGGGCTTCGTCGATCTCTTCAACAACGGCCTTCACAGCGTTTAGAACACCCTTGCCCTGGTAGCGAGCCTTGTCGCCGTCGCGCGACTCATGAGCCTCGAAAGCACCGGTCGATGCGCCCGAAGGGACACCAGCCTGACCGAACGAGTCGTCTTCGAGCAGAACCTCAACCTCGATGGTTGGGTTTCCGCGTGAGTCAAGGATCTCGCGAGCTCCTACAGCTTCAATAATCGACAAGGGATTCTCCTTATTTGTTGGTTTCAAACGAGACGCGAAAGCGCCCCCAAAAACGCCTTTGTATTGCCTCTAGTCTACCGATTGACCGATAGCTCGCACCTCTACGTCTTCAAGGCTCATAGTTGAGGACTTGATGATCGCGAAGGCATCGTAGCCGTTGGCAGACATGGAGTCGAGCAGCAGGTTTAGGCGCTTTGGCTTGTGCTCGAGGCGGACTATCGCACCCTTTGCCCAAAACTGGCGTTGCATCGCGAAAGCATTCACAAGCGTGGCCTGCGAGTCGTCCTCAAGCACCAAAACAATGGCTGGCTGCTCGTCTTCTACCTCTTCATCTTTGACTAGGTCGACTACGCGCTCAAAGCCCAAAGAAATACCAACTGCTGGAACATCGGTGCCCAACCAACGGCCAACCATTCCGTCGTAACGGCCTCCGCCACCAATCGAAGAACCAGAGCCAGGGTGATCGATTTCGAAAATCGGGCCGGTGTAATAGCCCATGCCGCGCACGAGCGTTGGGTCATAGCGCAGGCGCCCAGCTTCGACGAGTTCAAAAATGTTGGCTAGTTGATCAGGCACGACCGTTGTGTCAATCTCTAGGAACCAGGCTTCAAAAGCCTTACCCACTTTTTCGCCAAGACGCTCGGTTAGTTCGGCAACGACACCCGCGAGCTCGATTTTGTCGAGCTTGTCGATAGTGATCATGGCCGAGCCGTGGTTTTCTTCGGCGACACCAAGGCCGTTGAGGAGTTTCACCAAAAGCTCGCGGTGATTCACGCGAATAACTGCATCAGTCAGGCCAAGGACGTTGAGCACGTTGAGCGAAGCACTAAGCAACTCGATTTCGGCGAGCGGTGTTGAATCACCAATGATGTCGATGTCGCACTGAACAAACTGGCGGTAACGGCCCTTTTGCGGGCGCTCGGCGCGCCAAACCGGGCCGGTTTGAATTGCCTTGAAAACATTGGGGAGTTGGGCTCGGTTGGTTGCGTAGTAGCGAGTAAGCGGAACCGTGAGGTCGAAACGCAAGCCAAGATCGGCGAGCTCTCCCCCGCCAGCTAGCGCCTCTTCAAGCTCTGCGCCGCGCTTCAAGACGCGGTAGGCGAGTTTTTCGTTGTCGCCGCCCTGACCCGAGGTTAGGCGACCGAGGTCTTCCATCGCTGGCGTTTCGATTTCCTGAAACCCGTGAGCCGCGTAGGTGCCTCGAATGAGGTCTAAGACGGAGTCGCGCTTGCGTTTCTCCATCGGCAAAAAGTCGCGCATGCCGCGCGGCGGGTTTACTGGGTTAGCCATGCGTCAAGTTTCGCATAAAACGCTAGGCAGTTTGCGAGGACGCCATTGCCAAAGCAACACCGATAGCCCCAAGACCAACCACCAAAATGGTCACAACAGTCCAAAGCACACGCCGACTCAAACCTTTTTGTGAGGTGACTGGCGCCTTCTGCTTCGGAGTGATCGTCCTGGTGACAATCTGCTGACCATCGTCGTAGATGCCTTCTGGAATCTCAGCGATCTCACGCGTTAGGTCTTCTTCTTCAAACATTTTGTCGCTAGTCATTCTTGGTCTCCGATGCGTCGATCTTGGCTTTGCGCTTTGGAGCCAATTTTCGCAGGCTCGGGGCAACCTTGGCAGAAACCTTGTTCAAGAATGGCGCCTTTTCATCGACTAACTTCTTGACTCGAGGCTGCAACCATTCGAAGCCCTCGACAATGCCTAGCTTGGCCACGGTAACGAACGCGTTGAATGTTGAGCCGTCTGAACCATAGCGGCGAACGTTCACCGTGTTGGCTTCAGGTGCCGATGCGCGGTAGATGATCGAGCGAAGCGAAAGCAGTACGCGGAGCTTGCGGTAACGCGAAAGTTCTGCTGTCGACTTCTCGAACTCGCTGTCGACGAAGGTCCAAACCTCGCGCTCGTAGTCGGGGTTTGGCTCTTCGGGGGCAAAGGCGGCAAAGTCGGTAAAGCGGACCATTGCCTGGGCGTATTGGCTTTGCGCCAAAGCCGCATTTACCTTGGCCGCCTTGAGTAGTAACTCAGGGCGAGTCTCGTTGGCAGGCAAACGACGCAAACCTCGTTCACCAAGGTCGATCAGATTATCTACGTATTCGTCCCACGCGCCGGTGATGCGCATCGCGAGCGTGGTCTTCTCGGGGTCGAGTCGGTTTCGGCGACGTCGACGCTTGCCGAGAATAATCGCGGCTGGTGGGCCAAAAACAACCAAAACACCGAGGGCCGACAAGATAATGATCTCGACAACCGCCCAGAAGACATCCCAGTGGAAGTCACAGACAAACCAACCACCCTTGCAATCCTCACCGAGCTTGCCCTGCGTTGGGTCCTGTTGCGCTGGCGGAAGAACCGTTGCATTGTCTTGACCAGGGTTTGACTCGTGCTGCTTCAAACCCGTAACTTTTGGCGGTGATTTCGGTTGAATCTTGAACTGAGGGGTCGAGTCGATTGGAATCCAGCTCGAACCACCCGAAGAAATTTCTACCCAGGCAGTTAGGTTTCGGCTGTAGCAAGTTCCCTCTTGGCAAGGAGCAACACCCTCGTTGGGGCCGGCTGCTTGAGTCTTGAAACCCATAACAATTCGAGAGTCATAACCAGCGGCTTGCGCTAGGAGTGCAGCAGCCGTTGCAAATTGCTCATCGTCACCAGCGGTTGCGACAAGTTTGGAGTTTGGAGTGCCCGGCTTTGAGGCCTCTTGAAGCGAGATTAGATCTTTGAACAGCTGGTCGATTCGGCCGGCCGAATGGCCAGCGCGCGAAGTGATCCAGCGGTAACCGGGTAGTAGGTTGACCCAGGTTTGATCGCCCTTGGGGAGGTCGAGCGAGTGGCTAAGGAACCCTCGTGCACGCAAAGTCTGCACAAGCTTTTCGAAGCCTGTCGCGTTTGAAACATCCGCATCCTGAAGAGCGATCCAGTCACAAACGCTCTTCGGCACAACGCTGCCGGCATTGGCTGCATCTGAGCAAACGGTGTTTGGAGCAGCCGTGACGGTTGCTGGGTCAACGACTACCGGGCTCACAAAACTCTTCACGGTGTAGGTGGCAGCTCCTGTTGGTGCGCCTGGGCCGAGAATCGCACCGGAGTTTGTTGGCCGGTTGAAATAGAAGTGGTCTGAGAAGGCTTGAGCTTCAGCCCCACCAAAATCTACCTTCGAGACGTTGTCGACCAAAGGCAGCCAAACCGAATTTCGGTTCTTGAGCGTGAAAGTGGTCGTCGCCGACTTTGCGCCTACTGTGGGCGAAGAAAGTGCTGCTGGTAGCAGTTGAAACTCGAGCGGTTGAGCTTGGTCGTTTTCAACACTAAAAACCTGACCGTTGTAGTGAGTCATCACTGCAAGGCGGATGCGCTCGAGGTTTGCGTCACTGGTTTTGAAGGTCAGGAGTTCCTGATTCAACTTTGTGTTGTCTGTGAAGTTTTGGCGGTAAAGGCTTAGCGGGCTGAGTTCTTCGCCAGTGAACTGGGCCGGCGGTGCGCTGCGCAAGACTTCGCGGTTCGAGGCGCTCGATAGACCTAGAACCAACGAAACGACTACTAGTGCGGCTAAAACCAAAGCCCACGAGCCACCAAATTGCAAGGCTTGACGGCTAAGCGCTCTCACGTTTCGAATAGCGCCAAAGTCAAACTTCGGGCGCTTACCTTGTCGCGGAGTCAGGTATTTCACTGATGCCATAAGAATCACTAGGCCAGAAAGCCAGCTGCTAGGAACATCGATAACAAAACCGAAAAGGTTGGTCTTGTCGTCAATGGATGACTGACCGAAGGCGAACGCAAAAACAACCATCGCGAAGAATGGAACGATCGCCAACCAACGGCGCTTCTCGTTGCCGAATACGGCAAGCCCAGCAAGCAGGTTTGCCGCGAAGAACACCACGAAGGCAGGGGTCATTAGCCCGTGATACGTGCCAACCGGTGGATCAATCGTGATTAGCTGCTTCCAACCGAAAACTATTGAGTAGATGGCATCAACCCAGTTCCGCATGAAAGCGGCGCCAGAGGTGAAGATGCCGGGGGCAGAAACCAAGGGGCCGACTAGGGCAACACCGAAGACACCAAATAGCGACCGGGTCAGCCAACCGGCCGAGCGCGAAACTAGAAGTCGGGCGCCAGCGATACCCAGAAGAGCGGCAACACCAACGACAATCGCAAAATAGGTGTCACCATAAATAGGCCAAGTCAGCCATGCGGCAAAAAATGTAAAGCCAAGCTGGAAGGCAAACCCACGCAGGTTGCCGCGTTCAAATCCAAGAACACTCATCGCTGGAACCTCGCAATCGCAGGGCCGATCTGTTCAATCGATGTGATGGTTGCAACCTTCATTTTCTCGATGGTACGCATCGACTGAGTGCCGCCAGGTGCGCTTATAACTGCCAGAACGCCGATGCCTTTCGGAAGGTTTTGACGGATTGTTCTTAGCTGCTGGTCGGTGACAGTCGAGCCACAGAAAATGACAACCAAAGAAACATCGTGGTAGGTCTGGCCAACGCGAAGGCTGACCTCTTTGAGTCCACGCTGAGAACTCTTGTTACTCAACTGCACCTCACTGAGGCTGTCGAGCAACTTGAACTTGCTCGTTGCCTTTAGTTCACGCAGCGAAGCCTTAGATGCACCGCGACCAACGTGGTTGGCCTCACCGGTTTTTGGGCGCCCCATCACCGCGGTAACGGTTCTGCCATCACGCAGGGCCTGGTAGCCGACAGAACCGAGCGCACCAACGGCCAGTTCAAACTCGGCGTTGAGTTCTTGACCTGATGGCGTCTTGGAGTATTCGTCCATGTGAGCCCCGAGCATTAGCACAACACGAGAACGGCGAGTTTCTTGGAATTGGCGAACCATGAACTCACCGACTTTGCCAATCTTGGCTGTCGAAGCCCAGTGAATGTGGCGCGAACTGTCGCCAGCGCGATATTCGCGAATTGCGTGGAACGACGTGTCTGAATCAACCAATTGGGCACTCGGGTTGCCTTCGAGGTCTTTGATGATGCCTCGTAGCGGTGAACCGACCTTGGCGATTTGCGGGTGAACCCAGACTGTCTTCTCTTGGTTCGCTTCATCCTCGAAACCGAAAGGGACTTCGCGGCGGACCAGAGAAAGCGGATCTTTGCGAATAGAACGCCAAGCGAGAACGTATTTGCCACGTTTCATGTTGGCTCGACGCATCGGGTAGCGGTAAGTCGCAAAGGCGCCGAGTAAAGGAACCCGAATGACAAGAACTTCGTCACCGAATTCACTTTCAAGCTGACCTGGCATCTCGAGACGAGAAGAGCTGTTTTCGACGACGATAGTCGTTTCAAACACCTCCCCCGTGGTGATTCTGATGTCTGCGGTTTCATCTGGTTCGAAGTGAACCGAGTAGCTTTGCCCTCCGATTAGGAAAGGTAGTGCGAAGAGCAAAAGCAACAGGGCAACGAATCCGGCGATCGAGAACTCAACCCAACGAAGGTTCGAGCCCAGCGGCAGCCAAAGAATCACTAGGGCGATGCAGAACCAACCCGCAGCCGTGAGAACCGAGGCAACCGCGCGCGCGATGGCCTTAGGTGACACAAATGCGAGCCTTTCAGAGACGGCAACGAATGGCGTTGCCGCCACTTTCGCAGCGTCTCTGAAAATAGACATTACTTACCTGGATCCTTTGGCGGGGCGATGCTGTTCAAGATTTCGAGCATTACAGTCTCATTCTTAACACCATCGTTTTCTTCAAGCTCCGGGTTGAGCTTTAGTCGGTGGGCAAGAACCGTAACGGCTAGTGACTTGATGTCGTTTGCAACAACGTAGTCACGGCCATCGGTGAGCGCCCAGGTTTTGGCCAGTTTCGCGAGGTTACGGGCACCACGGACAGACGAACCGATCTCAACACGCTTGTTCACACGGGTCTGCTCAACGATCTTCACGATGTATTCAATCAGTTCGTCTGAGATTGTGACTTCGCGAGCCAACTTGGTCATCTCGCGAACGTCATCGGCAACAACAGCAGGCTTTAGCTTGCCTGCTGGCGCGACAAGGCCCGAAAGAATTAGCTTGGTTGATTCGACGTCTGGGTAACCGAGCGAGGTCTTGATCATGAAACGGTCAAGTTGCGCCTCAGGTAGCGGGTAGACACCCTCTTGCTCGACTGGGTTCTGGGTTGCGATAACCAAGAACGGGGTGCCGAGTGCATACTCCTTCTTACCAACGCTCACAGCGCCTTCCTCCATCGCCTGAAGCAACGAAGACTGAGTCTTGGGCCCAGCTCGGT
>CANGNZ010000050.1 GCA_947455435.1 Microbacteriaceae bacterium | reverse complement strand
GTCGATCCACGCGACCCGGTATAGCCCTTTGCCGTCTTTGGCAGGCATAACAACAAGACTCTGTGAGCGCCATTTGTCTTGGGCGGCTTGGTAGTTCTTGCCAACTTCGTTGGCTACTTTCACGCATGAGGCAGCTTGCGAGGCTGGCGTGATTGAGAGTGTTAGAGCGAGTGCTGATAGCGCGATGATTGAAAGCTTTTTCATGTGATTCCCCTAATGTTTCTCTGAGTCTAGGTCAGGTGGTGCGGATTACAGCAGGTTGCCGGGAGAATCCTTTGGGCTTATTTAAAAGAAAAAGGGGGAGTCAAATTGACTAATGAAAACACACCAACACCTGAGGCTAAGCCTTCTGTACCATTCTTCAAAAGCAAGTGGGTTTGGGTGGTCGGAGCAATCTTAATCATCGGCGCAATCTCGTCAGCTGGCAAGGGCGGCACCAAAGCAGCCGTTGATCCAGCTCCGGTAAGCAGCTCGAGCAGTGACACTCAGGCTCAGGAGTCTGCAGCACCTGAAGAATTTGCAGCAGAAGAAGAGCCTTCGGAGACCATCGGTCAGTCCAATGCGCGCGCAGCAGCTGATAACTACATCTCAACAATGCCGTTCTCAACGAAGGGCCTAATTGAGCAGCTAGTTTTTAGAAGTACTCAAAGGCTGATGCAACCTACGCAGCGGAGAACATCACCGTTGACTGGAACGAGCAGGCTGCTTTGGCTGCCAAGAACTACCTAGACACCATGCCGATGTCAAAGGGAGCTCTTTACTACCAGCTTGTGTTTGAAGGCTACACCTCATCGCAGGCAAACTATGGAGTAAAGGCTGCCGGCCTCTAAAAGCACTGTCTACTATTGGGCCTCATGCGATGCATGGGGCCCAATAGTTTTATGTAACAACAATCGGCATTGACTAAACTAGAACCAGCCTTTTACATTGGGGGAAATCAATGACTCAAGACAAACAACTCGCCTGCGCAACTTGCGGCATCAAGCCGGCTCGCTTTATCAAGCTTCGCTCGGTGGTTTCGTGGGTCGTGATTTGGAGGCCGTCCACGGTTTCTGGGGTGCTTTGCCCAGTGTGTGCCGAGGCTGCCTATGCGAAAGTTTCGCGCACTAGCGGCCGGCTCGGTTGGTGGGGCCCGTTGCCCTTCTTCGCGACCTTAGTTGCATTGACCATGAACTCTCGCGCTATCAGAAGCCACCGAGAGGCGTTGCCTCATTACAAAGACTCTGACGCCCGACTAACCAACCGGCGCAAATACAAACTGACTCACGATAACCCGACACTTGCGCTGAGTGTTGTGGCAATTGGCGCAGGGGTTCTGTTTGGCATGAACCTTTTTGAGGGCACCCAAATTGGGCAACTCAACCTGACGGCTAACGCCGACAGCCATCTTGTTGATTGGCAGTCTGTTTCGGTTGGCGATTGCATGAACACCACGGGTGGCCTGACAGTCGACTTGGTTTCATGCGAAGGCGATCACCACTGGCAGGTGTTCGAGCAGTTCGATAGCCAGTCGCCCAGCTTCGACAACGAAACTCTCGGGGCCGAGGCAGATCGCCGATGCGGCGAGGCGCAGTCTCTGCTCGATACGACCAAGTTAGCGGCCCTAGAGAAAGACCCAACGGTGGCATACTACGTGCCGAGTTCACCTTCTTGGGATCAAGGCGAACGCACAATCACCTGCATCATCGGCGCAGACGATTTGGCAATCAAGTCGTCTTTGATTACTCCATAGCCTGGTTGCCTCTTTGAACCATGTAGTTGTCGGTGATTCTGCCTAGACTTGAGGCAGTCGAGATTCGAGATTCACATTAGGGGGATTCATGGCTAAGTCAGGCCGTTTCGTTTTCGTTGGTGGTGCTGGTAACTACATTGGTACCGCAATTCTTGGTGCTTGCATCACGCTATTCACCTTGGGTATTTGCTACCCATACGCTTTGGTTCTTACCGAGCGTTGGAAGGCTAAGCACGCAACCATCGATGGTCAGCAGCTGGTTTTCACCGGCACTGCAACCGGGCTCTTTGGTCTTTGGATCAAGTGGTTCTTGCTTTCATGCATTACCTGCGGCGTTTACCTTCTTTGGGTTGGCCCACAAATTCAGAAGTGGAAGTGGGAGCACACCGACTTCGTCGGCTAAGGCAAACACATGAGCGACTTCAACTGGGGGTCTGACGACTCCACAAACATTAATGTCACACCAACACCAGAGAAGAAGCCAAACCAGGCGTTGACGTTCGTGATTGCGGGCGTCATCGCATTGGTTATGGGGCTTGTTGGCGGAGTTGCTGGGTCGAAGTTTTTCGGCTCAACAACGGCTGCGCCAAGTGCTAGCAGCGACGCAAGTTTGTTCAACCAGCCAAACGACATAGAAGGCCTAGTCAGCAAGGTTCGCGAGGCAACCGTCACTGTCTATTGCGGCAATTGGTCTGGCTCGGGATGGGGTATTGAGCTCAAGGATGACCCAAACTCGACCGCCGATGACGCCTACCCTTACGAGATCGTGACCAACTTTCACGTCATTGAAGACTGTGTTAATGGTGAGCCAATCACCTTCACGATGTCGGGTGATGCGTCGATTCACGAGGCAAAGCTTTTCAACTACGACAACAGTGCATACACCAAAGGCTTAAGTGGCGACCTGGCCATCATCATGACCGCCCAAAAGGTTCCTCACCTTCCGGTAGCGATGTCGCGCCCGAAGATTGGCGACTGGGTGATGGCCGTTGGCAGCCCTGGTTCTGTGATCGCGTCAACGGGTTTAATCGATGGCAACACCACCTTTGGGCGAGTCTCAAATTTTCTGTCTGACCACAACGTGATCGTCTCTGACGCGGCTATCAACCACGGCAACTCGGGCGGGCCGCTAGTGAACAGCAACGGCGAGGTGATTGGCACCAACACCTGGAAAGAGGTCGACAATGGTGCGAGCGGAATCAGCTACTCGGTTGGTATTCCGACAATTTGCGAGAAGCTGCTCGACTGCGCTAAAGACTCTGCGCTGCTTTGGAACAAGTAACCCCTGAGTTGAGGTTTTAGAACGGGGCTTTAATTCGCTAAACCCAACTTTTACACATAGATTTGCCCTAGAGCGAAGGGCGTGTCATGCGTATTATTTCAAAAAAGTTTTGGGCGGTTTTAGTGACGGCGTTGCTGGTTGGCGTCGGGGTAGTTTCGGGCGGTCAATCGGCTAGCGCACAGGTCAACCCCTACGGCGACATGTCGGCTCGCACCTATGTTCTCGGTGTGCCGGTAGACACCTATATCACTTGCGCACCTAGCCAGCCAGGTGAAACCGTCACGCTCAACGGCGTTTACACCTACAACGGCGAGTCATGGCCTCCAGGTTTGACTTACGACAACGCCACTGGCCACCTGACTGGCACTCCAACCGAGATTGGCAGCTGGAGCCCACCCGTGATCAGTTGCCTCTCAAGTGCTGACTGGATTTATAACTGGTCAACCTGGCCTTGGCACGTAATCAACGCGACCACGCCAACTCCGTTTATTTCGGCAACCAACCTGAACGACCACTACTGCCAGGTTCGCTTGGTTGGTCTGCTAAACGCAACGCCTGCAACCGGCCAAACGACGATTAGTTTGACCGAGGGTGCAGCAGCAGCCGAGCTGACTTTGCGCGACTACGCCGTGGGAGAACCGATCGACTTAATTTTGCCTCTCGATGGCGCTTACCTAAAGAGTGCTGCTCTAAGCAGCCCCGACATTGTTGGTTACTCAGGCGATGAAGCACCATTTAGCTGCTCCTCGCATGTCGATGTAACACTTGCGACGGTTAGCGGCACATCTGACCCGAGCAGTGCTGCAACCTCGGTCACCGTAAGTTCTGATATTCCGCAGTTCACTCCGCCACCAACTGTTGAGATGACCAACATGAACGATGCGGCCTGTGACGTCTTGGTCATTGGTAGTCTCCCCGTAACCAACGACCCAGGCACTTTGGTTGCATCGATGACAAACGGCGACGCCGTTGTGTCGGCTACGAGCATGGACCACGCCGGCGGAACTGTTTTCTCGCAAGTTGTGTCACTAAACAAGCTCGCGTCTGGCGACACCTCAGACCTCAGCAATATGACCGATGTTGCGCTTGATCAGGGCGCCGGAGGATTCCACTGTGGCGACATGCTTCGAGTAACCCTTGGTTACCAGTTCCACGGCAACCCTGAGGCCACAGCCACTTCAGATCCGATCTTCGCGATGGCTCCGACCGAGCCGACCCCAACTCCAGGTAATCCGGGCGTTGCCCTGTTCGCAATGGACGATTCGATTTGTGGCCTGACCGTTGTGGTGAACGTGCCTCAAGACCCCGACCCAAACACCACAGTGGAACTTCAGGTAGGCAATGTTGCTTCCGTTTATGCGTTCGACCTAACCGGTTTGACTGCGGGGGTTCCTGCGACAATCTTTTTGCCACTCAACGATATGTCGATGTTTCAGAGCGAATACGCGCCGAGCTCTTTCAGAATCTTGAACCACGCCCCTGGCTGTGGGCAACAAGTCTTGGCGATTGTTACCGAGACGGTTGGCGGCAACAACCTAGCCTCAAACATTGCCGCGGCAGACGCCATCGTTTCTTGCGCACCTGGCAAGTTCAACTCGGGCAACGACCTTTGCACCACTGCAGCGCGCGGCTATTTTGTGACTGGTGTTGGAGCGAACTACCAGGTGGCCTGCCCAACGGGAACAACTACGCTGATCACGGGCGCAACCTCAATAAACGATTGCTTCAAGTTGGTGAATCCGACAATTTCGACGCTCAAAGCACCCAAAGCGGTTAAGTTTGCGAGCAAGACCAACTTGGTCACCAAACTGTCAACGGGCGGCGTGGCAACAGTTACCGCGGTCGGCGCTTGCACAGTAAAGGTCACGAAGATCGTCACCAAGGTTAAGAACAAGAAAGTAGTCACTCCTGGCGTTGCCGTAACCGCCAAGAAGGTGGCTGGCAATTGCACGCTTAACTTCAGCGCAGCTGGCAGCGGCCTAATTCAGGGCTACGCCAAAACGATTAAGATCAAGGTTTCAAAAACGGGTAAGTAGTTAGTTTTTGATGCGAATCTTGCCGCAGGCGACCATTTCGACGCTGTGCTTGCAGGTGTTGTCGAAGACAACGCGTTCGCCAGGCTGAGCCTGCTTCGCTAGCTGGGCGTGCGCTTCGCACATGTTTTCGGTGGCTGGGCACTGTGGGCAGGTCAGCAGATGCGTCCGAGTTTCTTCGCAGCGCGGGTAATCGCAGATCTCGTCGAACTGGCCCTCAAGAAACAAGAGGACGTCTTCGTTGGTCTTTACGTTGGTCATAACTATTTGAGTTTAACCCTCCTGATTATGGGCCACAATGGCTAGGATTTACCTAAGTTTGAATTTCTGGGGGAACCATGGCAAAAATCTCGCCGACCATCGAAAAAGGCCTATTCGCAGCGCGTTGGTTGCTTGCGCCGCTTTATATCGGCCTAGCCCTCTCGCTTGCTTTGGTTTTGGTGCGCTTTGCAATCAACTTCTGGGATCTTGCGAGCACCATAGTTACCGCAAGCTCACACGACTTCACCCTAAACCTGCTTTCGATCCTCGACCTTGTGCTCTTAGGCAACCTGATTCTGATCGTTGTGTTTGCCGGTTACGAAAACTTTGTTTCAAAGATCGACGCCGCCCAAGAGAGCGAAGACCGCCCGCACTGGATGGGCACCATCGATTTCTCTGGACTAAAGCTGAAGCTGATTGGCTCACTGGTTGCCATCTCGGTTATCGAGCTGCTTCGTGACTTCATTCACCTCGGTGAGACGCCCGAGCAAGCCGTTGGCCAAGGCTTCATGTGGCGCGTGCTGATTCACCTGGTCTTTGTGCTTTCGGCAGTCATGTTTGCGCTAGCCGACTTCATCGCAGCAAAGATTGCTCCGCACCACGGCTCAACGCCTCAGGTGTAACTAACCGAGAAGTTCGAAAACCTTTTCAAGCACCGCTGCCGACTCGTTAGCCTGACCGGTTGACGGAACAACATAGACGAGCCAATTTCCGTAACGCGCGCTGCTCGTGCCTGCTCCCGCACTGGCAAGGGTCGCGTAGCTACTGACGTCTAGGTTGGCGTCGGCGAACACAATCTTGAACTCTGCCCCGCCCCACTTGTGGGTTATGGCGGCGAGCTGATCTAGCGACCAGGCCGAGAGTGCTGGCCCGGTTAGGCCTTCTGGTTGGTCGAGCACGTCGGCGACTGCGCCTGCCTTGCCGAGCTTCAAGATTATCTGCAAAGCGTTTGGGTAGTCGGGCAGTTGAGGCTTGGGAGCTTCAACTACAGGTGCCTCGACGATAACGGGAGCTTCGGCCACAGGCGGTGCCTCTACAACAGGTGCTTCGACGAGTGGCTCAGGATGAACCGGTGGCGCTACCTCAACGACTGGCTCGGGAGCAACGTTGCGGGCGGGTGAGCCGCATTTGGTGCAAAACTTTTGGCCATCGGCTAGCTGGTTGCCGCAGTTGGTGCAAAACTTCATGGTTTGTCTCTCTTCTCGAGTTTTGGGGCTTAGTTGCCGTCTTGCTTAGAAAAGCCGCCGTCTGTTGGGGTTGGGCTTGGGTTTTGAATGATGTTGGTTGAGCCGTTTTGCATTTGACTGATCGCAAAACTCACAACGGTGAAGGTGAGAGCCAGGCCGACTAGCGCTCCGACGACTATCAAAACGATTTTTAGGGATTTGTTGTTTGAGCCGCCCGAACTTTTCGCTTTTTTGCCTCCGGGGATTGGGTCGTTTTTGCCGCAACCCCAACAAAAGAATGAGCCTGGTTCGACGGCCTGACCGCAGTATTGGCAACTGATCATGCCGCTCCCCCAATGGCTCTAAGTAGTTCCTCAATTTTCACAGAATTATTCGTTGAGCGAAAGGCAGCGTTTTGGGCGGCTTGCTTGAGTTGCACCTCTGCGCCTGGGCGCCAGCCTGCAGGGCGAGGGAACTTGTCGGTCGCGAGGAGGTCCGTTGCCAACTGGACCAGGTGTTCTTTACCGGCCATATCCTCTTGGCTTTGGAGGGCCACAGCAAAGGGCAGGAGGCAAAGGCCCTGAATGCGCTTGGCTGGGTTGAAGGCAAAAACGTTGGTGGCTAGGTCGTCGATCTTGGCCATGAGTTTGCCGGGGATACCTGCGGCGAACACCTCTTCGGCAACCTTGCCCCACATGGTTGCCTTGGCGCCGGCGAGGGCGTTTGGTTGGTCGCTCAGCAAGAAGTGCGGGTTTTTGGCATCGGCGAGGGTTGCCGCGCGAGGTTGCTCCCAGACGTCTGAGAAGCCAGTTTGCCAAGCGTAAACCGGTGCGGTTAGGCGAGTGAGAATCGAGACGATTGCGAAAAATTCTTTAGCTTGAGCCTTGGGCACAAACAGCGCTGAACCAACTGCCTGGGTTGAGGCAAAACTCTTGGTGAGCTCACCGAGGTTCGGCAGGCGTCTCACCAAAGCAAGGTCTGCCTTGAGCTGCTCGCGAAAGTTCGGTTCGAGCTCATAGAAACCGGCGCTCAGCTCAGCTGCCTCGAGCTCGATTTCACCGCGCGGATG
>CANGNZ010000049.1 GCA_947455435.1 Microbacteriaceae bacterium | reverse complement strand
GGGCGGGACTCGAACCCGCGACCCCACGATTATGAGTCGTGTGCTCTAACCACCTGAGCTACCCAGCCGCAGAGCCCCGAGACAGGATTGAACTGTCGACCCCTTCCTTACCATGGAAGTGCTCTACCACTGAGCTATCGGGGCGTTACTGCTATGCCGTAAAACAGGCACCAGAAGAGATTAGCACCTCTACTTGGTTGCCCGCAAACGCCAAACATTGGCAGTCAACTTGTCGCCAGGCAGGTGCAGCTTGCCATCGACCAGCTTGATCTTGCCTTTGCCGAAAATGTTTTCGGCCTTCGCCAAACCAGGCACGGCATCCTTCGGAAGCTTGATGTGCTTGTCTTCGCCGCGGGTAACGGCAACGACGATTGTCTGCTTGCTGTTTTCGCGAACATAGACGATTGCCTCGGCACTCGCATAGACAAAGCGCATCGAACCGTCGTTGAGTGCAGAGTTTTCTTTGCGCAACTTGGCTAAGTCGGCATAGGCCTTGATCAGCGTTTCGTCGGTTGGCAACTCGCCGTTCCAAGGTAGCGGAGAGCGTGAATGCTCGCCGTTGAAGCCATCGAGCCCAAACTCGTCGCCAGCCCAAATAACCGGGATGCCAGGGAACGTGAACTGCATGGCTGCGGCAACCTTTTGTGAGCCGTCAAGCGCATAGGTCTTGAAGCGCGGAATGTCGTGGGTGTCGAGCGGGTTCATGTTGCAAAGGCGAACATGCCAAGGGAACGCGGCGATGAACTGCTGGTATGACGCAACAAGTTCGCGACCATCGCCCTTCTGGCGACCATCGACCCAGGTGAAGCCGGGTAGCAGCGAGTTTGGCTGTGTCTTGGCGCGCACCTTCTCTTTAGCCTCGCTGTAGAACCAGCGCCAAACCGGCTTGGTGAAGTTCGAGTAGGTCATCGCGCCCTGCCAGCCGTCGCCCTGAACCTCGTAGGCGGCGTCGCCGGTGTATTCGCCGAGCATGATGGTGTCTGGGTTGATGTCGACCATGGTTTTGCGAATGGTCTGCGCAACATCGAGATACATGTCTTCTTCGCGAATGCGGCCGGTCATGTTGGCTACATCGATGCGCCAGCCGTCCATGCCAAACGGAGCCTTGAGCCACTTGGCAACAACCGAGGTACGGCCCTTAATGAAGCGCTTGCGCAGCTCTTCTGACTTCCAGTTGAACTTCGGCAGGCTCGGCACTCCGAACCACGCGTCGTACTTGGTGTTCTTTTCGGTGAAGTAGTAGAAGTCGCTCTCTGGCGCGCCAGGTTTTTTGTATGACGCCTTGAACCACTCGTGCTGGTCGCCAGAGTGGTTTGAGGTTAGGTCGCCGATCACTTTCATGCCGCGCTTGTGCGCCTGCTTGATTAGCTCTTCGAAAGCCTTGTTGCCACCGAGTAGCGGGTCAATCTGGTGAAACGACGATGCGTCGTAGCGATGGTTTGAGGTGCCAGGGAACATCGGGGTGAGGTAAACGAGGTTTACACCGATGCTCTTCAGGTGGTCGAGGTGTTCGATGACTCCCCAGAGGTCGCCGCCGTAAAACTGCTGTGAACGGCCTTCACCTTCGATGATTACCGGGTCAGCCCACTTCTGCGGAATCGCCCAGCTAGGAGTCTTGTGTTTATCTGCAGCCTTTGAGCGAGCGAAGCGGTCTGGGAAGATCTGATACATGATCGAGTTCTTGCCCCAGCTCGGAGCGCTCGAGAACGTGTTGATTCTGAAATCGCGGACGTCGGCTGGAATCTGCGCGTGCAGGCCGTCGGTGTTGTACCACCAAAACTCACCGTTCTCGAGTTCGATCAAGAAACGGTAGTTCATTTTTGGGTTGTGCATGGTGATGGTGTTTTCAAACCAAGACCAGCCGGAATCCTTGCGAATGACCTTTGCCGGCGAGCTCGGAAACGCCTCGCCGCTTTCTGAGTAACGAACGCGAACCGTCTTTACGACTCCGATCGCCTCGTGAATACGAATGCGAATCTTGACTTTGTCGCCCAACCCCGGCGACTGGTTCGGCACGTAAAGCGCCGAACCGTCGTGGTGTGGTTGAAGGGCTAGAGGAAGATCCAGCACTTTAGCCATTAGCCCTTGACCGCTCCACCCATGAGGCCGCTAACGATGTAGCGCTGAAGGTACATGAACAGTGCAACGACCGGGGTTGCAACAAGCACAGCACCTGCACAGAACGACGACCAGTCCTTGGTGTATGGGTCACCGATGAACATCTGAAGACCAACCGCGAAGGTGAGGTTTTCTGGCTTGCTCATCAAAATCGATGGCAGCACGTAGTCCGAGATGATTCCGATGAAGCTGAGCAGCATCTGAACGGCAAGGATTGGCGAAACCAAGCGAAGGATGATGGTGAAGAAGATGCGTGCGTGGCTTGCGCCATCGAGTGCAGCTGCTTCGTCGATCTCTTTAGGCACGGTGTTGAAGAAGCCGTACATCAAGTAGGTTCCACCACCTAGTGAACCGCCAAGGTAGACCATGATCAAGCCAATGAGGCTGTCTAGGCCAAGAGGCGGGAACACACGACCGATGTTGCTCAAGATGCCATAGATAGCCACGAGGCCCAGAAGCGATGGGTACATCTGAATCAGGATCAGGGTCATCAAGCCACCGCGGCGACCGCGGAAGCGCAGGCGCGAGAAGGCGTATGCGGCAAGCGAGCAGATGAACACCGAGAGGGTTGAGGTGACAAGACCGACAACCACCGAGTTCAAGAACCAGCGAGCGAACGGGCGGTTCGGGTCGTTGAACAACGCGACATACGCGTCGATCGAGAAACCGTTGCTGAAGAGGTTGTTCGCGTCTTCAACGTGGGTGCCCGGGGTAACCGAAACCGAGATGATGTAAAGAATCGGGAAGATTGCGTATACAACCAAGCCAAGACCAATGAGGTGCTTCCACCCAGTGGTAACTGCCCACTTAGCGAAAGAACGGCGCTTCTTCTTAATGACTCGCATAGGAGTTACTGCGTTTTCTACGGTGCTCATTAGTTGATGTCCTCCAAGAACTTGGTGCGGCGGAAGCTGATTAGCGACATCGATCCGACGACCAAGAAGATCAGGATCGAGAAGGCGCTGGCTAGACCGTAGTCACGACCTGTACCGGTCGAGAATGCGATCTTGTAGACGAAGGTGATAAGGATGTCTGTCTCACCCGCGTCGTAGCCCGTCGCCGTATTTGTCGGACCACCGCCCGTGAGCAGATAGATGATCGAGAAGTTGTTGAAGTTGAACGCGAACGAGGATATCAGAAGCGGTGCGAGCGAAACCAAGAGCAGAGGCATCTTGATTAGTCGCAGAATCTGACTCGGGGTTGCGCCGTCGATGGTCGCCGACTCGGTTAGCTCGGCAGGGATTGCCTGCAGGGCGCCGGTGGTGATCAGGAACATGTATGGGAAGCCCAACCAGAGGTTGACTAGGAGCACGGCGATCTTCGCCATGGTTCCGTCGACCAACCAAGGGGTGTTGTTCAGGGCAGCTTGCATGTCTACCGCGCCATTTGTCTGGCCAAGAATCACGGTGTTAATGAAGCCGTATTTCTGGTTGAACAAACCCTTCCAGACGTATGCCGAGAGGAACCCTGGGAATGCGTAAGGGAGGATCATGATCGAACGGTAGATCTTCTTACCGCGCATGCGCTCGTCGTCGAAGAGGAGTGCAATTGCTAGACCGACGATGAAGGTGGTTAGCACCGACATCACGGCGAAGATGATCGTCCAAGAAATGATCTTCAAAAGCGGTTCACGAAGTTTCTGGTCTCCGAAGATGGTCGCTAGGTTCTTAGTACCAACGAAGACTTCCCAACCGGTTTCGCTGGCCTTCTCGCCCTTGGCTTCGCCAGCGAGACGGTAATAACCATCTACCGAAGGCTTGTAAACCATTGTTGGGTCGGCGATCTTGGTCAAGGTCACCTTTGAGTAATCGCCGCCGGGGTTGTCGATTCGATAAATTGCGGTTGACTCGACTGCCGAGTCAAGGCCTCCTGCGAGGTTGATGAAGCCGGATTTTGACGAGTCCTCCCAGAACTTCAGGGCGTAAAGCTTATTTGTCTGCGAGCTAGGAAGTGCGGTTGCGTCGAATGGAGTGAAGCCTGGGATCGAAACTGCGAAGCCGCAGTCTGCACCAATTGCAGCGCAGTTTGCACCGGTCTTCTGCCAGATAACCGTTTTGCGGTCGATTGCCTGAATGTACTTTCCCTGTTCGCCAAGAAGGATGTCGGTGTAAGAGAAAAGCGCTTCACCCGTGTTTGGGTCTAGGACTGGCTGGCCGCTTGAATCGAGCTTTAGCTCTTGAGTGCTAAGAAGCTCAGCCGGCTGACCCTTTGAGTTCTTTACCCAAGAAACGTGGTAGCTCTTGGCGTTGTCGCCGGTTGCAAAGTTTGCATCTTTAATTGCGGTCGTTGCAAACTCGATGCTGCCGTTGTGGGCAGAAGAGTAGTTGGTGAACGCGGTGAAGAACGAGAAGATCAACACCGAAATCTGGAAGGCGATCAAGAAGATGACGCCGGGTGCTAGGTATTTTGCTGGCAGTGAACCGCGCTTTAGGTAAACCCAGTTGAGCAGGGCGACTGCCAAGACCTCAAGTGCCAGCGGAATCCACTGGTGTTGTGCGAAAAGCATGAAAGCTGCGAAAACTGCGATGGCGTCGATTATGCCAAGTAGGACGATCTTAAAGATCCAGCCCCGAGTGGTTGTCACGCTTGAGTCATAAAGCGAATGCTTCGACTTTTTTGTTGTTTTTTCCGAGGATTTAGGCTTTCGGCCTTCGTTTCGCACAGACATCCTGGATTCCTCCGTTGTTTTTATTCAGTTGGGTTAAACCACAACTGCTTAACTCTATATGTTGCTTTGAAGAAAACGCGGGCCCTAATAAGTTAGGGCCCGCGCCTTCAATTGCGGATCAGATTACTGGTTGACCAGTGCCTGAATCTCGGTCATGGTTGCTGCCCAGTCGGCTGCTGCCGAACCTACAGCGTGGCCGGTGAGGATACGAGCCTCAACCTTGCCCCACTTGTCCCAAACTGAGTCCATTGCTGGAATGTTTGGCATTGCTACTGCGGTTGCACCAGCTGCTGCGAAGCCCTTGATTACTGGGTTAGCGCTAGCGACCTTTAGAGCTGCAACGTTTGCAGGGGTCTTGTTGGCCTTGGTGTAGAAAGCAACCTGTGCGTCCTTGCCTGCAATGTAGCTAAGAAGCGAGTTTGCAGTTGCAAGGTCGGTGTTTGCCGAGCTGGTTAGGTAGAAACCACGGACGCCCATGAACTGCTTAGCTAGCTTGCCGTCGGTGCCCTTCCAGAAACCATCGATTGCAAGAGTCTTCTTAGCAACGCTGATTCCAGTCTTGCAGTTAGGGGTTGCAACGCTGTTAGCAACACCTGCAGCAACTGCATCGATAGCCCAAGGACCGGTTACCCATAGAGGGCGCTTACCGTTGATTAGGTTACAGATTGCAGTGTTCCATGGGGTGTCTGCGCCACCGAAGAAGACAGCCTTCTTGGTGTCTAGGAAGTTAGCGAATGCTGCACCCTTGGCGCCAGTCATACCTAGAGTCTTCGACCAACCAGCCGAGGTCGATGCAAATACGTTTGCACCGAAAGCGGTCTGTACTGGGTAGAAGTGGTATGGGTCTGAGCCGGTTGCGCCCCAGGTACCGATCTGGATCTTGCCTGCAGGAATTGCAGTGACCTTAGCGATCGGAGCCTTGATGAACTTAGGGTTACGTAGAACAGCAATGTTCTCGGTCCATCCTGGAACACCGTAGTGCTGGCCACCGTAGAGGAATGCGTCGTACGCGTTCTTCTGAAGGCCTGCCTTGACAGCGGTAGATAGGGTGACAGGGCGAAGAACACCAGCAGCTGCTAGGTCACCAGTCCAGTCGTGTGGAGCAGCAGCCAAGATGTCTGGGCCGGTGCCACCAGGAACGGCGGTCTTCAGAAGGTCGCGTACTGCACCGAAGTCCTTACCAACGATGGTTACGTCAACGTTCTTGTCTGCTGCCCAGTCGTAGATGACCTTCTGAACAACAGGCTTTGCACCATTGTCAACCCAGATCAAGATCGATGGGTTTGTTGCCTGTGATGGAGTCGCAACAGCGAGCAGGGCGGCGGTAGCCAGACCAGCAAGAGCTGCGATTCCTGATTTACGAATCTTCATTTGTAACCTTTCAGTTCACGAGTCGATGAAGGACTTGAAAACAAGTCACCATAATCAAACAACGCGCCGACCGTTCGGGGCAACCTGAAAAGGCCTTTTTTGATAACGGTCTGGTTACAAAACCTGTAAGCGTTTACATTTACGCGAGATGGCCAAGGGGTGTAATAACCTAAAACACATGACCAACAACGACATTCTCTATGCAACCAAAGACAACGCCGAATGGTGGCGCTCAGCCGTTATCTATCAGATCTACCCGCGCAGCTTTGCCGATGGCAACGGCGACGGCATGGGTGACCTCAAAGGTGTGACCGACAGACTGGAATCGCTTGCAGAACTCGGCATCGACGCCATCTGGTTCTCGCCATTCTTCAAGTCACCGCAAAAAGACGCCGGTTACGACGTCTCTGACTACAAAGACATCGACCCACTTTTCGGCACACTCGCCGACTTCGACACCATGCTTGCGAAAGCGACCAAGCTCGGCATCAAGATCATCGTCGACCTAGTGCCAAACCACTCGAGCGACCAGCACGAGCTGTTCCAGGCGGCGCTGAAGGCCGGCAAAGGTTCGCCTGAGCGCGAGATGTACATGTTCCGCGACGGCAAGGGACTTTTTGGCCGCAAGGAACCAAACAACTGGAAGTCGGTCTTCGGTGGCAACGCCTGGAGCCGCATCACCGAGCCAAACGGCAAAAAGGGTCAGTGGTACCTGCACATCTTCGACGCCTCGCAGCCTGACTTCAACTGGGACAACCCGAAGGTCGCTGAGTACTTCGACGGCGTTCTACGTTTCTGGCTAGACCGCGGCGTCGCCGGATTCCGCATCGACGTTGCCCACGGCATGAAGAAGCGCAAGGGCTTGCCAGACACCAAGAAGTCTTCGACCGAAATGGGTGGCGCAAAAGCCGAGTCAGAAATGACCATCGCAGAACTCGAAGAGCAGAACCCGTTCTGGGGTCAGCCTGAGGTTCACGAAATCAACAAGCGCTGGCGCAAGATCCTCGACGAATATGACAACCGCGTCATGTGCGGCGAGGCGTGGGTCATGCCACTGAACCGAATGGCTTCATGGGTCGCCCCAGACGAGTACCACCAGACCTTCAACTTCGGTTACATGTTTGCCGACTGGAAGAAGGAAGCCCAGCGCAAGAGCATCAACGAATCACTCGAGGCATTCGGCAAGGTTGGTGCGCCAAGCACCTGGGTCTTCTCGAACCACGACGTGATCCGCCACGTATCACGCTTCGGCATGGTCAATGGTGTTCCGCAGGGTGACGGAATCGGCCCAGACAGCGAGCAGCCAGACGAGGCACGCGGTCTTCGCAAGGGGCGCGCTGCAACGGCGTTCATGCTCGGTCTGCCTGGTGGCGCCTACCTCTACCAGGGTGAAGAGCTCGGCTTGCCTGAG
>CANGNZ010000048.1 GCA_947455435.1 Microbacteriaceae bacterium | reverse complement strand
GAGCACCGCAACCTCTGCTTGCGCAATGTGCGGGCCGGTGTCGACTCCTTCGTCGACTACGTGAATGGTGACGCCGGTGACGGCAGCGCCGTCGGCTATGGCATCACGAACCGCGTGTGCGCCAGGGTACTTCGGCAGCAACGACGGGTGAGTGTTGATCAGATTTGGTTTAAGCGCGGCCACGAACTCTGGCGGCAAGATTCGCATGAAACCTGCCAAGACAACGAGGTCCGGGTTCCAGAACTTTATGTTTTCGAGCAGCATCTTCGCCCACTCTTCGCGCGAGGCAAACGCGCCTGGTGAAACCACGAAGGTCGGAATACCGAATAGTTCGGCATGCTCAAGCCCGGAGGCTGCGTTGTCTGAGCCGACGGCCAAGATTCGAATCGGCATGCGCGGGTCTTCGGTCGCCTCAAGCAAGGCGCGCAGGTTTGAGCCTGAACCTGAGATGAGGACTACGACCGAGAGCACTATGAAAGTTTACCTTTTCAGATGCTCGGGTATCGGGCTGGCCTTTTGTGGCCGAGTGCTATAAAAAGCAGCGAGGGTCGCGGCCGGCGCAACCTCGATGAAGGTAACCAGAGCTAAGACCCATGGGTTGACACCAAAGAAACTGAGCCTGTCTGGGCCGATTCCGCCAGAAGCCAACCAACCAAGGATCCCGAGCTCTACACCGGCGACGACGCCAACACCGACGCCAACCGAGAGCGCCGCTGCAAGCGGCGAGGCAAAGTTGAACCGCACGGCTTCTGCATGCCTCTTGATCGCGAGAGTGGCCATAAAGGCAACCACGACGGGCACTGCGACTACAACCATTCCCCAGCCAAATTGGCCAACTGGTAGCGCGCCAAAAATCGGGAAAGCCGGCACCGGGCCAAGCTCGGTACCAAGCGGGCTAACGTGCGAGCCGGTGCCGATCGAGAAGCCTGTTCCGGTCAACCAAGAAACCCCATAGATTGCAACGTTGGGTAGCAGCGTCATTTGGCCAAAGGTGAGCGTGATCCCACCGAGCAACCCAGCCTGCAGTGCTTCGTAAAGTCTTATCACGTTGACCCAGTTGAATATCAGCAGGAGCCCGATGGCGAGAGCCGACACTGCCATGAGCGAAGCAACAATTGCAGTACCCGCGCGAAGCACAGGTGCGCTGATCGACCTGATAAACCAGTTGCCGCGGTCTCTGAAGTCGTCAACCCAGTTTCTAAAAGCTACTCGTTCGCGAGCCGTGGCAAGCGGCACAGCCGTGCGAGGGCCCTTGTAGATCAAACTCGAAAACACCACGGACGCCCCGTAGACCAGCGGCGGGAGAAAGGCCGCCTCGGCCGAAATCGGGGCAACTCCCGGGGTTGATGCCAATGGTGTCAAGACAAATGCGGCTGCCCAATAGACACCGATCGCGCCAACCCAACCAGGCCAAAGTTCTGTGGTGTTGACCATCCGATGAGCTGTTCGGCGGCCGAAAAGCAGAATCATTCCGACCAAGCCGAGCGGTGCGAGTGCAAAGTCGAAAGCGGGCGAGGTGACTCCTTCGATTACTCCCCCGGCAACGTGCAAGCCAACGCCGTGAGCGACAAACCAAACATCGATAGCGCCTCTGAAGGTGTCGATCCACTTTGTGCTGCCGGTGCCTTCAATCAGCCAGATTGCGGTGCTTGAAAGCACCAAAAAAGCGATGGAGACGGTTAAAACAAACAGGGCGTCTAGCGCGCCGATCAGAAAACTGACGCGGCGCGAAGAGCCCTGTTCGTTAGCCAATGTTTATAGCGCTGCGTAAACCTCGCGCATAAGCGCTGCGGTTTCGCTCGGGGTCTTGCCAACCTTTACGCCTGCTGCTTCGAAGGCTTCCTTCTTGGCTTGTGCGGTACCGGCCGAGCCAGAAACGATTGCGCCGGCGTGACCCATGGTCTTGCCTTCTGGTGCGGTGAAGCCGGCAACGTAGGCAACAACTGGTTTGGTTACGTGCTCCTTGATGTAGGCGGCGGCCTTCTCTTCAGAGTCGCCACCGATTTCACCGATTAGCACGATCGCCTTGGTCTCAGGGTCTGCCTGGAACGCTGCGAGCGCGTCGATGTGGGTGGTGCCGATGATTGGGTCGCCGCCAATACCGATTGCGGTCGACATTCCGATGTCACGAAGCTCGAACATCATCTGGTAGGTCAGGGTTCCTGACTTCGAAACTAGGCCGATTGGGCCAGCTCCGGTGATGTCTGAAGGCGTGATTCCTGCGTTCGATTTTCCTGGGCTGATGATGCCTGGGCAGTTTGGGCCGATGATGCGGGTCTTGTTTCCCTTCGAGCAGCTGTAAGCCCAGAAGGTCGCGCTGTCGTGAACCGGGATTCCCTCGGTGATTACAACTGCGAGGCCGATCTCGGCGTCGATAGCCTCAACCACCGCTGCCTTTGCAAAGGCTGGTGGCACGAAGATAACCGAAACGTTTGCGCCGGTTGCTGCCATTGCCTCTGCAACGGTGCCAAATACTGGCAACTCCTTGCCGTCGATCTCGACGGTTTCGCCGGCCTTGCGCGGGTTCACGCCACCAACGATGTTTGAGCCACCCTTGAGCATGCGCGCGGTGTGCTTCATGCCCTCAGAGCCGGTCATGCCCTGAACGATGATCTTTGAGTTTTCGTCTAGAAAAATAGCCATTTTCGTTTTCCTTCTAAATCTCTAGCGGTTAGCCAACTCGGCGGCCTTGTCGGCTGCTTCGTCCATGGTTTCAACGACGGTTACTAGTGGGTGGTTGCGCTCGGCAAGAATGCGACGACCTTCGGCAACGTTGTTGCCGTCAAGTCGAACAACCAGTGGCTTAGAGGCCGATGCGCCAAGCTTCTCGAGTGCTCCGACGATGCCGTTGGCAACCGCGTCGCAAGCGGTGATTCCACCGAAGACGTTTACGAATACGCTCTTCACCTGTGGGTCACCAAGAATTACGTCTAGACCGTTGGCCATAACCTCAGCCGAGGCACCGCCACCGATGTCTAGGAAGTTCGCTGGGCGAACTCCGCCGTGGCGCTCACCGGCGTAGGCGACGACGTCCAAGGTCGACATAACAAGGCCGGCACCGTTACCGATGATTCCGACCTCGCCGTCAAGCTTCACGTAGTTCAGATCCCAGGCCTTGGCCTTTGCCTCTAGCGGGTCAAGAACATCGCGTTCCATCTCTTCGCGCTGGTGGCGGAACTCGGCGTTGTCGTCTAGCGAAACCTTGCCGTCTAGAGCAAGAATCTGGCCATCCTTGGTTTCAACCAGCGGGTTGACCTCAACGAGGGTTGCGTCTTCTTTTACGAATACTTCGTAAAGCTTCACGATCACCGGGGCAACCTTCGCTGCAGTGGCGTCATCGAAGCCGCCCTGCTTTGCGATGGAGGTTGCCATGGCGAGGTCGATGCCGGTCACGGCGTCAACTGGCACCTTGGCAAGAGCCTCTGGGCGCTCCTCGGCGAGCTGCTCGATCTCCATGCCGCCCTCAACGCTGCAAAGCGCTAGGAACGTGCGGTTCGACCGGTCAAGCAGAACAGAGAAGTAGTACTCCTTGTCGATCTGCGCACCCTGAGCAACCATTACGCGTTTGACGACGTGGCCCTTGATGTCGAGACCAAAAATCTTCTTAGAAAGCTCAGCAGCTTCTTCAGGCGAGTGAGCAACCTTTACGCCGCCTGCCTTGCCTCGGCCACCGGCTTTTACCTGAGCCTTGACGACAACGGTGCCGCCAATCTTTGCGGCTGCAGCCTCAACCTCTTCTGGGGTGTCTGCGACGATGCCTTGAAGCACCGGAATGTTGTAACTTTCGAACAGGTCGCGTGCCTGATACTCAAACAAATCCACGTTGATTTCCGTTTCTCTACCGCTCAACAGCGGAGGTCAGTTCTCTTAGTTTAGAGCTTTTCGATTGGGGCTACTCGAACCAGTAGGCGCTTAACCCCTGCCGACCCAAAATTGATCTCGGCGGTGGCACGAGGGCCTTCACCGGTCACGTTGACTACCTTGCCGCGGCCAAAGTCTGCGTGCTCAACCAGGTCGCCCTTTTCGAGCACCATGTCTACGTTGTTGCGAACCGAAGAGATTGCGCCCTTCCATTCGGTCTTTGGCCGATCAACCTGTCTGAAGCCCTGATTGTCGGCGATGGACGCACGATATTCGCTTCGCTTAGCCCCAGAGTCACGCCATTCGATCAACTCGGGCGGCACCTCCTGCAAATACCTCGAAGGCGTTGAAGGCTCAGTGTCGCCAAACATCGATCGAGCGAGAGCCAATGAGATGTGCAGCTTCTTGCGAGCGCGGGTAATGCCTACATAGAAAAGTCGGCGTTCTTCGGCCATGCCGCCAGGCTGAATAAACGACATCTTGTGTGGCAGCAAACCCTCTTCGATACCGGTCAGGAAGACAACGTCGAACTCGAGGCCCTTAGCCGTATGCAAAGTCATGAGCGAAACGGTGCCAGATTCGTCGACGATGTCGTCGGCAGCGGCAACCAGAGCAACCTCGTTTAAGAAGTCGGCAAGCTTGCCCTCTGGGTTGTTGCGCTGAAACTCTTTGGCAACCTGAACAAGTTCGTCGAGGTTTTCAAGGCGAGCCTCATCTTGAGGGTCGCGGGAAGCCCGCAAGGCCTCGCGGTAGCCCGAGCGATCAAGTGCAGCACGCAAAACAGCATCGACAGTGTCGGTGCGAGAAAGAGCCTCAAGCTCATCGAGCAAGAAACCTAGCTCGGTGATTGCGCCGGTGATCTTCGGGCCAAAACGCATTGCAGTCACATGCGAGAGAGACTCACGAACCGAGATCGAGTGCTCCTCGGCGAACTTGGCCAACTGGGTTTCGGTCGCGTCACCGATGCCGCGCTTTGGCACGTTCAAAATGCGTCGGACGGCCAGGTCGTCTTTCACGTTCGAAATCGCGACCAAATAAGCGAACGCGTCCTTGATTTCTTGGCGCTCGTAGAACTTTGTGCCACCAATAACTCGGTATGGCAGAGCCGACCTGATGAAGATTTCTTCAAGGGCGCGGGTCTGCGCGTTGGTGCGGTAGAAAACCGCCATCTCGCTGTAGTTGAAGCCTTCGCGGTGCAGCTTGTCGATCTCGTCGGCGATGAACTGCGCCTCGTCGTGGCCCGAGTAACCGGTGTAACCAACGATCTTGTCGCCGTCGCCTTTTGCCGACCAGAGGTTCTTTGCAGGGCGGTCGAAGTTGTTCGAAATAACCGCGTTCGCGGCCTTCAAGATGTTGTTGGTTGAGCGATAGTTTTGCTCGAGCAAAACAACCTTTGCCCCAGGAAAGTCTTTTTCGAACTCGATGATGTTGCGAATGTTTGCCCCGCGAAACGCATAGATCGACTGGTCGCTGTCGCCAACCACAGTGAGCGAAGCGGGCGGCAAAACCTCACCCGTGCGCGGGTCGATCTCAGAAAACTCAATCGGCAGCGGCTTGGTCAGCTCGCGAATCAGCGCGTATTGCGCGTGGTTGGTGTCTTGGTATTCGTCAACCAAAATCTGACGGAACTTGCGCTGGTATTGCGCCGCCACCTCAGGGAAGGCCCGAAACAGGTGAACCGTCTCGCCGATAAGGTCGTCAAAGTCAAAAGCGTTGTTCTTGCGCAGTTCCTGCTGGTAGGCGGTGAATATCTCGGCGATAGCGCGCTGAGCTGGGTCGCTCTGGTCGATGTTGCGGGCAAAGTCGTCGGCACCAATCAGCTCGTTTTTGGCGTTCGAAATCGCCGAAGCAACTCCACCAGGCGAAAGCTTGTGTAGGTCGGCTCCGAACTCCTTGATTAGGCGCTTGAGAATCGCGCGCGAATCACCAGAGTCATAAATGGTGAAGTTAGGGTCGTGCCCGAGTCGCTCAGACTCTCGGCGCAAAATCATCACGCAGGCAGAGTGAAAGGTCTTGAGCCAAATGCCATCGGCACCCTCGCCCAACATGTGCTTGACGCGCTCGCGCATCTCGCCGGCGGCCTTATTAGTAAAGGTGATCGCGAGAATCTGCGAAGGCCAAACCTCTTTGTGCTGCAAGAGGTGAGCAATGCGCCGAGTAAGCACAGAGGTCTTGCCTGAGCCTGCGCCAGCAACAATCAGCAAAGCCTGCCCACGGTATTCAACCGCTTCGCGTTGCTGTGGGTTTAGGCCTTCAAGGATGTCGCGCATAAGCCCCTAGTTTAAGCGAAACGACCGACGCTATTTACTCCCACTCGATGGTGCCAGGCGGCTTCGAGGTCACATCGAGCACAACTCGGTTCACCCCGGCAACCTCGTTGGTGATTCGGTTCGAAATCTTGGCAAGCACGTCGTATGGCAGGCGGCTCCAGTCGGCCGTCATTGCGTCTTCAGACGAAACCGGGCGCAACACGATCGGGTGACCATAGCTGCGTCCATCGCCTTGGACGCCAACAGAACGAACATCGGCAAGCAAGACAACCGGGCACTGCCAGATCTCGCCATCAAGGCCAGCAGCGTTTAGCTCAAAACGAGCAATGGCATCTGCCTTGCGCAGCAGATCCAAGCGCTCTTTGTTCACAGCACCAACGATTCGAATGCCCAAACCTGGGCCAGGGAAAGGCTGTCGCTGAACAATCTCGGCAGGCAAACCAAGTTCAGCACCAATCGCACGAACCTCGTCTTTGAACAGGGTGCGCAACGGTTCAACCAACTCGAAGTCGAGGTCATCAGGCAAGCCACCAACGTTGTGGTGGCTCTTAATACCAGCAGTCGCCCCGCCACCAGACTCAACAACGTCTGGGTAGAGCGTGCCCTGAACCAAGAACTTGATCGGGCGGTTGTCGGCCTTCGACTCCTCAATCAAAGCGGCCTGAGCCTCTTCGAAGGTGCGAATGAATTCGCGGCCAATAATCTTGCGCTTGGTTTCTGGGTCGGTCACGCCTTCAAGGGCATCCAAGAACTTCTTCTCGGCATCAACCACAACCAAACGAATACCGGTCGCAGCAACGTAGTCGCGCTCAACCTGCTCAGCCTCGCCTTCACGCAGCAAACCGTGGTTCACGAAAACACAGATCAGCTGGTCGCCAACGGCCTTGTGAACCAAAGCGGCAGCAACAGCAGAGTCAACACCACCCGAAAGACCACAGATCACACGGTCAGAACCAACCTGGGCACGAATCTTCTCAACCTGCTCGGCAATAACGTTGCCAGAGTTCCAGTCGGCAGCAATGCCGGCGGCCTTGTGTAAGAAGTTTTCGAGCACGTTCTGCCCAAACTGCGAGTGCTTGACCTCCGGGTGCCACTGCACGCCATAAATCTTGCGAGCCGAGTCGGCAAAGGCTGCAACAGGAGTAGTTTCGGTCGATGCCAAAACCTCAAACCCTGCCGGAGCCTCCATCACCTGGTCGCCGTGCGACATCCAGCAAATCTGCGAAGCCGGCTGGCCATCAAGAATCTCTCCCCCAGCGCGAACGGTCAGCTCGGTGGCGCCATATTCACGCTTACCGGTCTTATCAACCCGACCACCAAGAGCGTTAGCCAGAGTCTGAAACCCATAGCAAATACCCAAAACCGGGACGCCCAATTCAAGAATCCCCGCATCAAGCTGTGGCGAGCCCTCCTCATAAACCGATGAAGGGCCACCCGAGAGAATGATCGCCAAAGGATTCTTGGCCATAACCTCATCAGCAGTGATGTTGTGGTGAACGATCTCGCTGTAAACACCGGCCTCGCGAACACGACGGGCAATCAGCTGAGCATATTGGGCGCCGAAGT
>CANGNZ010000047.1 GCA_947455435.1 Microbacteriaceae bacterium | reverse complement strand
TGGTGATCTCGGTGCCGCGCCAGATTAGGTCGTATGAGTTGGTTAGCGCATCGTTGTCGGCGTGACGCATGTGGTAGAACGGGCGCACGGTTGAAGGGTAGTCGGTTAGGAACACGAACTCGTGACCGAACTTCTCGAACACGTGGGCTGCGATCTGGCGCTCGCCCTCAGGGTCCATGTCGCCACCGCGAGCAATTTCGTGGCCGCGAGCTGCAACAATCTCGATTGCCTCGGCAAGTGGGATTCGCGGGAACGGAACGGTTGGCACGACTACGTCAACGTCGAACAGGCGCTTGATGTCGTCGCCGTGCTTCTCTTGAACGGCGGTTAGTGCGCGAACGAGTAGCTGCTCCTGAATGGCCATGATGTCTTCGTGGCTGTCGATCCAAGAAACCTCGATGTCGACCGAGACGAACTCGGTTGCGTGACGCGAGGTGAACGAAGGGTCGGCGCGGAACACTGGGCCGATTTCGAAGATGCTGCCGAAGCCGGCCATCATCGCCATCTGCTTGTAGAACTGCGGGCTCTGGGCTAGGTAGGCGTGGCCTTCGAAATACTCGAGCTTGAACAGTTCGGCGTTCGACTCTGAAGGCGAGGCCATGAGCTTTGGCGAGTGAATTTCGCGGAAGTTGTTTTCGACCCAGTATTCGCGCCAGGCGTGCTCGATCGTGGTCTGAATCTGGAAGACCAGATTCATCTCGGTGCGGCGAAGGTCTAGGAATCTCCAGTCGAGGCGCTTGTCGATCGAGGTGTCTTCGGCGATTGGGCTAATCGGGTCGGCAAGGGTAACGATCTCTAGGTCGTCTAGCTGAACCTCGAGGCCGCCAAGCTTTACGCGCTCGTCATGGATTAGGCGCCCGGTGATCCAAACGAACGACCCGCTGGTCAAGGTCGAAACCTTTGCGGCAAGGGCATCGTTCTCATCTGGCTGCTCGTCGATTACCGGGCGAGGGTAGGTGACCTGGACGTCGCCTGATTCGTCACGAAGAATTATGAACTGAATGCGCTTCTGATCGCGCAGCTTCTCAACCCAACCGCCGAGAACTACTGGGCCGTCAGCTTTCGCTGCTAGGTCTTTTACGAGGGTGCGTTCGCGCATGGTTTCCTTGCTTTCGTGGGGCTTTGAAGCCCTTCGGGTCAAGTTTAGCGGGCGGTAGAATGGGAGCATGCCTGCTGCCCGCATTCACCTCGTTCGCCACGGAGAGGTGCACAACCCCGGTGGCGTTCTCTATGGCAGGCTCCCTCACTTCAGGTTGAGCGAACGCGGGCACGAGATGGCTGCCCTCGCGGCTGAGTCGCTTAAGGCTTCGGGAGTCACGATTGGCGCAATTTATACCTCACCGCTCCTGAGGACCCAAGAGTCTGCTGGGCATATCGAAAAGCTTTTCGGCATCGACGCCAAAACCGATGAACGCTTGATTGAGCCATACAACATCTTTGAAGGTCGCAAGCTCTCGGCTCGAACAATTGCGATTCGCCCGCACCTCGTTTATCACCTGCGCAACCCTTACAGCCCGAGTTGGGGCGAAAGCTACGTGGCAATAGTCGCCCGAATGGTTGAGGCAATGACAGAGCTTGCGGCCAAGACCGAGGGCGGTGACCTCGTGCTGGTCACTCACCAATTGCCAATCTGGATCACGCATCGCCACCTCGAAGGCTTAAAGCTTGCCCATAATCCGCAGAAACGTCGTTGTGCGCTCTCGAGCATCACTACCTTTGAAGTAACGAATGACGGCCTCGTGGAGGTGGGCTACCAGAGCCCAGCCGAAGGCTTGTTGGCGATCGATAAGGGAGCGGTATGAAACGTTTAGTTGCCGTTGCGCTGATCTTTGTTTCGGCGCTGTCGCTCAGCGCCTGCAGCGCCAACGACCCGCTTGCCAATCAGTTCAAGCAGGGCGACAACAAAAACTACATTGCGGGCGACGGCAGCGTCACCGAATTCAGCGATGTTGCCACTCGAAAGTCGGGTGCCGCTTGGTCGTCTAAAACGGCTGAAGGCCAAACTCTCCGAAGCTCAGACCTACTAGGCAAGGTAGTTGTTCTCAACTTTTGGTACGCAGGTTGCGCACCTTGCCGCGCCGAGACCCCCGAGCTAGACAAGCTCGCCAACAAGTACGCGAGCAAAGGTGTTGTTGTGATTGGCGTTGACCTGCGCGACACCGCCGAAACCGCTCTAGCGTTCAATCGCACCCACAAGATCGGCTACCCGAGCGTGATGGATAACGCCACGGGCGACGTCGTGCTCGCCTACACCGGGATTGTCACCCCAGACGCTGTGCCAACCACTCTGGTTCTCGATAAAGAGGGCCGGGTTGCTTCGCGAGTGATTGGGCGCATAGTCCCAGACATTCTTGAAACCCTAATCAAGTCGGAGGTTAACCGATGAACGAGGTCATTCTCAGCGGTTCGTTGTTTGCAGCGATGCCGATCGCGATCTTGGCCGGTTTGGTGACGTTCTTCTCACCTTGCATTTTGCCTATCGTCCCCGGTTATCTCGGTTATGTCTCTGGAACGGCTGCGCCACGATCGAAGGTGATTCTCGGTGCGTTGCTGTTTATTCTCGGCTTCACGTTGGTCTTTGTTTTGTTGACCATGGTTTCTGGCTTCGCCGGTTCGATCCAGGTTCACCGCGACCTAATTAACCGAATCTTCGGAGGCATCGTTGTCGCCCTGGGTTTTGTGATGATGGGCATGGGCAGCTTTTTTCAGAAAACCATTAAGCCGAGTTGGCGCCCGAAGGTCGGCCTTGCCGGCGCACCGTTTTTGGGTATGGCATTCGCCCTCGGCTGGACCCCGTGCATCGGCCCGACCCTGGGCACCGTGATGATGCTTTCGACTCAGCAGGGAGCTACCCTCAACGCGGTTATTCTCGGCATCTGCTTCTCGCTCGGCCTCGGAATCCCGTTTTTACTTGTTGCCGCAGGTTTCGGCTGGATGTCGCGTTCGGTCGGTTTTGTGAAGCGCCACATACGCGCCTTCAACATCGTTGGTGGAGTGCTGCTGATCGCTGTTGGCGTGATCATGGTCACAGGCAACTGGGATTGGATGAGCGCCAAGGTTCTGGAGGTGGTCAATGGCTGGATTCCGTTCAACCCGACCATCTGATCACGTTGATTCAGAAGAGGTAACCTCACCAGACATCGGTTTCAGAGGGTGGCTGCGTTGGTTTTGGCGCCAGCTAACCTCGATGCGCACGGCGCTTTTTTTGCTGCTACTCCTTGCCGCCGCCGCAGTGCCAGGCTCGATTTACCCACAGCGTTCAGCCGATCCAAACGGGGTCACCCTCTACTTTCAAAACCAGCCGCAGTTGGCTCCTTGGCTCGACAAGCTCCAGTTTTTCGACGTCTACTCTTCGGCGTGGTTTTCGGCCATCTACATTCTGCTGTTCGTTTCGCTCATTGGCTGCGTGGTGCCTCGAACCCTGGTTCACGCCAAGGCAATGGTTTCGCCACCTGCCGCCGCTCCAAAAACCTTTACTCGCCTGAGGGCTAAGGCAAAGTTTGAGGGTTCAGAGAAAACCCTTGACGTGGCCTTCGCGGAGCTCAAGTCGGCTCGCTACAGGGTTATTCGCAGCGAAACTGAGGTTTCTGCCGAGCGCGGTTACCTCCGCGAAACAGGCAACCTTGTCTTTCACATTTCGCTGATTGGGCTCCTGATCGCGGTTGCGGTTGGCGGCGGGCTTTCATACAGCGGCCAGCGCGTGCTCATTGAGGGCGAGACACTGGTGAATAACCTGGGCAGTTACGACTCGTTCTCGCCGGGCACTTTCTTCAAAAAAGATTCATTGACTCCGTTTTCGCTCACCCTCAAAAAGTTTGAGGCCGACTTCGACTTGCAGCGCGTGAACGTTGGCACTCCAACCGATTTCAGGGCTACCGTCACCTCGAAGCTTTCGGTAAACGGCAAGGCAAAGAACTCGGTGATTCGCGTGAACGAGCCGCTCGAGTTGCCTGGCGCAAACGTCTACCTAACCGGCAACGGCTATGCGCCGGTATTAACTTTTAGAGACGCCGACGGCAATGTTTCGTTCAGCGGCCCGGTCGTTTATTTGCCGCAGGACGCAAACTACACGTCGCTCGGTGTAATCAAGGTGCCAGATGCAAGCCCGAAACAGTTTGGCGTTCTCTCTTTCTACTACCCAACCGTTGCTAAGTTGAAGACTGGGGCCCTAACCTCGGCATTCCCTGGCAACGCGAACCCCGCGATCACCATGAGTATTTATGTTGGCAATCTCGGGCTCGACAACGGCGTGCCTTCAAACGTGTTCTCGCTCGCCGTGCACGGCCTGAAGCAGGTTGCCGGAGGCAAAAAGCACCCGAAAATTGAGCTAACCAAAGAGGGCCAAACCGTTGAGTTACCAGCAGGTCTAGGCTCGGTGACCTGGGATTCAACCAAGCGTTACGCGTCTCTCGACGTCGATTACAACCCAGCCCAGCTCTGGATCTTCATTTTTGCGATGCTCGCGCTTGCCGGTTTGATCACGTCGCTTCTCATTCCAAGAAGAAGAGTTTGGGTGCGGAAGGTTGCGGGAGGTTTTGAGGTTGGGGCTCTTGCCAAGGGTGACGACGCAAGGCTCGAGCAGGTCGTCGAAGAGCTCAAAGCAAAACTTTCGATCAAGGTTTCTAAAAAGAAGAAGGCGAACTAATGGTTCCGGTCAAACTCGATGTAGCACTCGCGTCGGTCTCACTGATTTTCGTTTACGCGGCAATGGCGATCTACACGATCTCGTTTCTGATTTTCGTGTTCCACATCGCTCGGGCAACCAGCGAAAAGAAGGCCATTCGCGAAGCCTCGGGCGGCTTGCAGCGCGCTGGCTTTATTGTGATGGGGCTTGGCGCCTTGGCCCACGGCATCGGTGTTGCCACGAGAGGAATTTCGGCTAGCCGTGTGCCTTGGGCAAACATGTACGAGTTTTCGATTTCGGGCTCGTTCCTGATCGTCCTCATCTTTATGACGGCTCTTGCCGTAAAAGAGATTCGAGTAATCGCAGCATTCGTCAATGGGTTCGCACTCTTGGTCCTAGGTGTTGCTACAACAACCTTCTACGTGCAGATCAAAACCCTCATGCCGGCGCTGCAGAGCTACTGGCTGGTAATTCACGTGACTGTTGCGGTTTTGGCAACCGCATTCTTCAACATCGCCGCGGCCTTGGCCGTTGCCTATCTTCTGCGCGAATGGGCGTGGGTTCAGAAGAGTAAAAACGTGCTGGCCTCGCTGGTTCGCCGCGTGCTCAAGATGTTCCCAGATTCGGCGAAGCTCGAACGCCTCAGCTACCGGTTCAACGTGGTCGGTTTTATTTTGTGGTCGTTCACGCTAATCGCCGGTGCGATTTGGGCTGAGCGTGCCTGGCACCGCTACTGGGGTTGGGACACCAAAGAGGTTTGGACGTTCATCATCTGGACTATCTATGCCGGTTACCTTCACGCCAATGCGACTCGCGGTTGGTCTGGCAAGCGTTCGGCTTGGCTTTCACTCGTGGGTTTTGCGGCCGTATTGTTCAACTTCACCATCGTGAACCTCTTTTTCAAGGGTCTTCACGTTTACTCTGGCCTTAAATAGCGAGGACGCGCTCCAAACGATCCAACCACCAGGTGCGGCGTTCGAGGCTGGCGAGCTGACCAAACGGTTCTCGCTCAACAAAGAAGCTCTCGGTGCCTAGACCGTGAGCGGTGTTGCCGCCCAGCGCCGTTGCGAGTGCAAGGCCGGCCTGCATGCCCACTCGGGTTTCTAGTGCGCTTGAAATCGTTACGGGCAGGCCGCATTCAGCGGCAATCGCCAAGGCGTTGGTTACTCCACCGAGTGGCTGCGCCTTCAAAATAAGAACATCGGCTGCACCCGCGTGCACCACGGCCATGGGGTCTTCGACTTTGCGAACCGACTCGTCGGCCGCAACCCTGACAGCCCCGCGCAACTTGACTCGCAACTCGGCTAGTTCGCCAATGGTTCGGCAAGGCTGCTCGAAATAGTCGAGTGGGCCAACGCGCTCCGCAACCTCGAGAGCCTCCTCTACCGAGTAGCCGCCGTTGGCATCTATTCGAAGCTTGGCGTCTGGGTAGGCGAGGCGAACCGCCGCTACTCTCGCCAGGTCGTCCTCGATGGTTTGTGCCGGCTCAGCAACCTTGATCTTCACTGTGTCGAACTCATCAAACTGACCCAAGATTTCGGCAACCTGGTTTGGCGAAACGGCCGGCAAGGTGGCGTTTATGTTGACCTTGCCGATGTTGCGTTTGATTCCAAAAGCTTGATCGAGCGCGGCGTTTAGCCAAATTCGCGCTTCGTCGTCTTCATACTCTACAAACGGCGACCACTCTGCCCAGCCGTTTGGCCCCTCGAAAAGCACCGCTTCACGCTCGGTGATGCCACGAAACCTTACGTTCATGGGCAACGAAACCACTACCGCACCTGCGGCAATCTCGCTGAAGTCTGGTTGGCTCACGTTGTTAGTCTAGAAGCATGTCTAACGAGGTTTCTGAGCTGTTCGATTCGAAGGTGTGGCACGAGGTGCCCGGCTTCACGAATCTGGTCGATGTTACGTATCACAAGCACATGACGCTTGGCGTTGTGCGCATAGCCTTCAACCGCCCAGAGGTTCGCAACGCTTTCAGGCCACAAACGGTGGACGAACTTGCCAAGACGCTTCAGCATGCCGCAGAGGATTCGCGGGTTGGCGTCGTTTTGCTAACTGGTAACGGCCCTTCGCCTAAGGATGGCGGCTGGGCTTTCTCTTCTGGCGGAGATCAGCGCGTGCGGGGTGCCGACGGCTACAAATACGAGGACGGCACCCAGGCGACCGGCCGACTACACATTCTCGAAGTTCAACGCTTGATTCGGTTCATGCCGAAGGTTGTCATCGCTCTGGTGCCTGGTTGGGCAGCCGGTGGGGGCCACTCGCTAAACGTTATCTGTGACTTGAGCATCGCAAGCGAAAAGGCGATGTTTAAACAGACCGACGCAACCGTTGGCTCGTTCGATGGCGGCTACGGTAGCGCATACCTCGCCAAGCAGGTCGGGCAGAAGGTGGCTCGTGAAATCTTCTTCTTAGCCGAAGAGTATGACGCCAAGCGTGCATACGAGATTGGTTTGGTCAACGCCGTTGTTCCTCACGCCGAACTAGAGCGCACGGGCATCGCTTGGGCCGAGCGCATTCTTGGGCAGTCGCCACAGTCGATTCGCATGCTCAAATATTCGTTCAACGCAATCGACGACGGCATGGTTGGCCAGCAGATTCTCGCTGGCGAAGCAACCCGCCTCGCCTACGGCACCGCCGAAGCAGTCGAGGGCCGCGACGCCTTCCTGCAAAAGCGTGAGCCAAACTGGTCTGCGTTCCCCTGGCACTTCTAATGTCTAAACCACTCAAGGTTTTACCGTCAAATGATCCGGTCGCGGCGCTGCTTGCGCTCGGTGAGGCACTCGAAAATCGAGTGGCTATTCACCTTTGTGACCACGAACACAACAACCTGCCTGGCGAGGTTGGCGACGACGTAGCCTTGCTGGTCGAATCAAGTGGTTCAACCGGCATGCCAAAGATGTTCGAGCTGTCTGCTGCGGCTGTGCTGGCCAGCGCCAAGGCAACTCAGGAGGCACTTGGCGGCCCTGGCCAATGGTTGCTCTGCCTACCAATCACCTACATCGCCGGCATACAGGTTCTTGTTCGCTCGCTACTTGCCGACACCCAGCCGGTGCTAACCAACACCTCGATGCCTTTCACCGCCGAAGGCTTTGCGCGAGCCGCAAGCCTCATGACAGGGCAACGCCGGTACACCTCTCT